>URWB01000088.1 GCA_900551415.1 uncultured Eubacteriales bacterium | reverse complement strand
GACCAATGCCAACATCAACTCCGCAATGCTCTACGCTTTTGTTGATCCCACTTCCGAAGCCGGCGGCATCAGCCTCGACGGTTGGAAGACCCTGTGGAAGTACTGCGCAGAAGGCAAGTCCGCTGCCGATGACGACTACAAGTACGGCTTCCAGCCCCTGAACAAGGGCGACGTACAGGTGTCCAGCTTCTATTCCTCCTCTCTGTACGGCAATGGGAGCGGCATCCATGCGGTTACATTGCGGCACCCTGTGCTTGTCCACCAGTCTTTTTGATCGGCCCAAAACATTCCAACATCTGATAATGGAATTCCATCGCATCCGATAGCTGTGACTATCACATTTTTCCCGTCCTCCGGCATTCTGTCGGCTGTCGAAATCCATCCGCTTTCAACTTCCGTATTGATTCTCCTTTGCGTGTCCTCTGCCAATGCGATAGCTTCGTAGAAACCCTCCGATTTTCCATCGTAATAGGCTCTTAGAATCGGTTCTGTTTCTACTTTTGCGTTTTCTTCCGCCTCTTTTTTCCATTTTTTCAAGATGTTTATGTCCCTTTCTATCTTTTGTGTTTGTTCAATATAATGCTTCATTCTGTCTTCCTCCTTCATTCCTGCTCACTCTCCTACCATCCAATAATGCAATAGCCATCCTGTAGTCCATATTCAGGCGCATCACGCAAAACATACTTTATTTTTCTTGTAACGAATCTTCCGGTATACCCATAGGTTTCTTTCCATTCGCCCAGAACTAACTTGTCACCAACTTGCGCATTATCTTCATCTTTGCGAATTTCAAAATTCTTTTGTCCGCTTTTCACGGCGTCAAAATATGCAGGCAGGATCTTTTTCCTAATTGCTTTCACGCTTGTTCACTTCCTTTCACTCGTCTCACGACGCCGGTTATGTAGTCGGCTTTTGTGAAGCTCCGCTCCCATCCCCTATCCGTTCTGATAGTCTCGAAGAAATGCGGGTATATTTTTGTTACGCGGAACTCGTGGCGTTTGTTTTGTTCACCATCCAACTGTTTGTCCGGACCTGCGACGATGTCGCCGGGCTCTAGGTCGAACTCCTCTCTTGGTGGCGCGACCAGTTCCTTGTAGCCGACATCTATGTTTGCTCTTCTCATCTTTTTTCTGCTGCTGTCTGCACCGTAGCAGACTTTGCTGCAGTAGATGGTCGTGTTTTTGTTTGCGACAACCTGCCCGCCGCAGACCGGGCAGGTTTTAACTTTCTGCATCTTCGGCCTCCTTGATCATCGCCTGCATGACCTGCTTGAGGGCGGCTGCCATCTTGGATGCCTGCCCAAGATCTTTTCCGTACATGTCCTCTATGCACTTCATGCATCCTTGGAAGTCTTTCTGCAGCTGATCTGCTTTGACTTTGAACTCCACAATCTCGGCGGCGGTGCTGTTTTCCAGTTTCTTATTCAGCTTTTCGATCTCGGCTTTTGCCGCTGAGACTTCGCCGGCGAGCTTTGCGGTCTCTTTTTCGACTTCTGCTTTGGCTTCGGCTCTCGCGTCCTCTTTCGCCTTTTCGGCGGCGACCTCTGCGGCCTTTTCTGCTTCGGCGGCAGCTGCAGCTTTTGCCTCTTTCAGTTTCCTCGCAGCTTCTTTCGCTTTCTGGGCTTCTGCATCGATCTTCTTTTGCAATGCCTCAACCTCTTGCTCCCACTCTTCTTTGGACTTGCCCTCCTGCAGGATTTTGACCTGTGCGGACAGTTCTTCGATTTTTCGCTCTGCCGCCTCCAGTTCCTCTGTCGAATTATCCGCCTGCTCTTTTGCCCGCTCGGCGGCGAGTTCTGCTTTTAACCTTTTGATCTCGTCCTGGAATTCCCTGACGCTTGCTTCTTCCATTTTTGGATCGTCCAAAACGGCTTTTTGCACCTCTTCCGGCGCGGCGAGAAGTGCGTAAACCTTTGAAATTTCAATATCGGACAACGTTGTCCGATTTGCAAAAACGCTCTCCGGATTTTCCATTTCTGACGCCAGTTTCATCATTCTGCGAGCTTTTCTTTCGGAAAATTGCAGGTTCATTTTGCACCAGTCTTCCCAGTTTCCGTGTCCGACGCGTTCCTTGATTACCGTCAGGCACCTGCCGGCTTCCGCTGCCACTTGGATTCCCATTGCGCCGATCATCTGCATCTGTTGGTACAGGGTATTGGCTTTGGCGGTCAGTTCCTCCGTAGACTTGCTGTCTAGGTTTTCAATCTCGCGGTATTCCGCGTTTACAATTTCCATCATGCTGCTTTCCTTTCTTTCTTCTTCATCCATTTCTTCCAGCGCGCCAGGAACTCCTTAACATCCTCCGGGTATGCGCAGTTATGGTCGCCCCTACACTGGATGATTTCTCCCTTTGGCGATAATTCCAGTGTGAAATATGGCTCATCCGGTGATGCCGTTTTTCGCACAAACAGGATCACACATTCTCCTCGCGCCACACGGTCTACATAGGTTCTGACGCAGTGGTGCAGCGCGGCAGACTCCTTGCTTAATTCCTCCGGGCTTTGCGCTGCCCGGATCAATAGTTTCTCTTCCCGGTACGCCGGTCTTCCGTAGATTTTGTCCGTAGATTCCTTGAACACTACCTTTTTCTTGCTATCCGCCTGAATTTTTACTTTTTCTGATGTTTCTTCGTGCGCGGCTTGCAAATCCGCCGGGAATAGGACTTTTTTGTTTTTCATGTCATAGCCTAGCCGTTTGCACTCTCTGAGGTAGTCGAGATAGATCCCGCAGTCACGCCCCTGCGTTTCGAGATAGCTCAGTGCTTTTTCCAGTTTGACATGCTGCTCGATTACAGAGATTTTTTCACTCAGATTGTAATCTGGCAGCATGCCGATTTGATTAAACGAAACCTTGTAGCCCATCTTTTTTATGTCTTTGTATTTTTCTAGCTCGTATAGTCTCGCATATCTGCCCAGATCCCGAAACTCTTTGATTTCCTTTGGCTTCAAACCGAGAATCTTTCGGAGATCCTTTGCACGCCAGTTGATGGCGCGGCTTTTTTCTTCGTTTGCACGTTGTCCGGCGATGTATTCGAATCCTGCTTTTTCCAGGATCTCAATGCTCGGATATTTCAAAAAGTTATATATATATCCGATCAATGCATACGGGTTATCCGGCGCGTTGAATCCCAGCCTCAGCATGTCCAAATTCGCATACTTTAGGTCGCTTCCCTTCTCTCGCAGGAAGGACGGGTGTGTGACGGTTTTTTGATACCTCGGAACGCAGTAATAGTTCCACATGCCTCCGGTCGCGTAGGGCAGCTTAACGTCTTTTCGCCGTTCCCACCGGTCCGGCGTCCAGTATCCTTCCGGGGTGTGTTTATAGTACTCCTGTGATTCCTTTGTAAACCGGTACTGCGCGGATGGCCAAAAAGAAACTTTTGGCTCCCATTCAGTATAATCGATTCTGTATTCATCTAATTCCGCGAACGTGACGCGTCCGTGTTTTCGGAACCAGAGGATCCTGCCGTACTCTGTGATGTTTTTCCTGCCGTAGCGGGATTCTTTGACGATTGCGTCTTTGCAGCAATCGTAGCAGTAGTACTTCACATTGTGCTTTAGGACTTCTTCGTCGTACATTTCTGAAATCTTGCTCTCTGCTCCGCAGCGGGTGCAGCGGCAGCGGTCCGCTTTGCGGTCAACGATCAGATAGGTATGATTCGCGACAGATCTGATTATGTAGCCCGCCAGGTCTTTTGGCGGTTTGATTTTATATGGTCTTTCCATGACGCGCCTCCTACAGGAAATCCATGATGTCGATCACGCCCGGATCCGGCCTGGATTTTTCTGCGAGGTCGATGCCGTAATAGTCCCGGATGATGGCGAACCCCTCTTCCGGCGGAATGTACGCGGTTCCGACGTTTCCGCTTCGGACCATATGCTTTTCAGCCGCTTTTTTCATTTCGTCAAAACACCCCTGCAGGGTCTTTTTCTCGTCTAAAACCTTTTCCGCGATCTTGTCCGTCATAATTGACGTCAGGTATTCCTCGAACGGAATCAGATACTCTTTTTTCTGACATTCCTCTGTGATGCGCGCGATGGCGCGGTCTGTTAAATCACTCATTGGTTTTCTCCTTTCATTTTTCCCCGCGGCTGCAATAGCCATCGTTTTGGGTTCCGATCACCAACAGGCTGCACAATCGGTCCGCGCCTGCGCAGTACATCTCGTTCGCCTTTAGGAACGACACGATGTTCTCGTCAATGGCCTGTGGGAACTCTACGCCATATTTGCAGTCCTGGCAGGTCGTAATCTCTTCGTAAATAATTCTCTTGGTCATGCGCAGATTCCGTTCGATCTGTCTTCCGATAACTTTATCCAGTTCGCTTCCGCGCGTCTGACGCTTTTCTGCGATGTGAATCAGACCGTTAATGCGTTTTATGATGTTTTTCATTGTTTTTTATCTCCGTATGTGGTATACTGAATGTGTTAAATCACTCGATTGGCCGCCTCCGGGCGGTCTTTCATTTTCTCCGGATCTCTTCGGCGATTTTCAAAACCGCTCTTGAATAGCTGCTCGAATAGATTCCTTTTGAGAAATAGTGTTTCTTCGCGCCAGCGTCGCCGGCGTTGTAGGCGATCAGGGCTTTTTCTGCGTCTTCGTACTTATCTAGCTTCTCGGCCAGGATGTCAATCCCGACCAAGACGTTGTCTTTCGGGTCGTAGAGGTTCACGGCGCCTAGTTTCTCCATCCGCTTTTCGTGGAAGGGTCTCCATATCTGCATCAAGCCTTGACTGCGCCCATTGTCGCCTGCAGCATCTGGGTTGTAGCCGGATTCCTTTTCGATCACTGCTAGGACTAGCGCCGGATCCACGCCGCGCCCGCTCGCAGTATCAATAATGACGTCCTGCAGGTCTTCGGTCAGCGGCACGTCGTAGTACGTGCGCTTCGGTTCTTTTGGTACTTCTGGCGCTGCCGGTTCTTCTGCCTGCGTTACGGCGGCAGGCTCTGCGCGGCGCTGCGCCTCGTAGTAGTCGTCGGCAGACGCCATGCTATAGGTGGTGATGATGAACGCCACCGCTAGCACGCCGCCGATAGGCTTCTTTATCCGGTCAATCAGCCCCAAGATACCGCCCCCGGTCTTTCTGTATCTTTTCATATTCTCTCCTTTGTGCTTTTAGCCTGCCGGCTTCTGTGATCAGCTTGTCCGCTGAACGCGACCAGCCGCGCCGGTAGTAGTAATCTGCTTTTTCTTCTAGTGCTGTGATCTTTCTGCTTAGTTTGTAGATTTCTTCTGTGTGGTCGATTTCTTCTCTGCGGTACCCGCAGCGGTATCCCTTGCGGTGCCGGCAGGCACTGCAGCAGTCCTCGCAGACAGGTTTACTGTCGTGCAGCACGCAGATGTGCCACTCTTTGCAGCCCTTTGGACCGCAGATTGGGCAGATCATGCCTCATGCCTCTCTGGTCTGCTCGACCTTGGCTGTGCGTTTTACCTTGATTTTATCTCCTACTTTCCAGATGCGGATACTGCTGTGGTCAAAACCAATCTGTACGCTGTTGATGTCCGCCTTAAACATTTGGTCTCCGATCAGCAATACCGCATCGATCTCTTCGCGCTCCATGGCGCGCATGCTCTGACTGTTTTCGCAGATTTCCTCGATGTTTTTCATCAGACAATCGCGCTTTCGGTCTAGTTCACTTGCTTCGCACTTGCAGCTTTCCGTTGCCAGCCGGTCTGCTTCTTCCTGGCTGTTCGCCATGATGTTTATTATGCTGCCGCAGTACCGGCAGACTCCCTCGTATGTATTCATGTCTTCCTCCTATTCCCCGTATACCGCCTTGATGATCTCTTTGGCATTGGCACCGTTACTGTTTCCGGTTGCCAGAATCCGCTTGACCCCGCCGCCGTGGAAATGCACGTCGATGTACTCATCGCCGTATTCCGGCTTGTAGATGTATGCGATGTCCTCGACGCCGCTTCGCTCGTCACGGATCAACGCTAGCTCCAACACGGCGATGAATTCGCTCTTTTCCTTGAATAGTTCCGGTTTCATAAATAACTCCTTCCTATCAGATTCAGCCACAATGCTCGCGCCTCGTCCGGCGTGATACCGGAGCTGATCAGTGCGTCCTCGTACTCTGACTGGCACTTTTGCCGCAGGCGCAGGTTTTCGGCCTGCGCCCATTCGGTGATGTTCTCCTGCAGCTCTGCGTGGATCTCCGGGCAGACATCGATCTGAAAGCCATTGTCGATGCTGATCTGCCGGTTCCTGCCGCAAAATATCTCATGACGCTCCGCGAACGGTCGCCCGGTGTAGGCGCAGATGCGATCAGCCTTGCCTTTGTAGCCGTTTACCTTTTTCTTTTTCTTCTTGTCCTGCGGCTTTGGGAACGCGCAGGAATCATAATATCCCATCGCTTTGTCCTTCAACTTCTTGATAATTGCCGCTGTCGGCGGCGTTTTCTTTCCGGCGAGGGCGGTGCCGATCTTTTTTGCCTGCCGGCACATGTTCTCGCGCTCTTCCTCTTCTCCCGGTCTCATGTAGTACATCATCTGACCACGCATCCTCGTTTGATCGCTTCCACCACATCTGGTATGTAGTACATCTTTCCGTCCGCGGTCCGTTCTAGGCCCGACAGCGCCCAGTCGATCTGGTGCGGGTCTTTTTTTCCCATGAATGTCGCCACCTGCTTCCTTGTGACAAACTGCGGCGCTCCGAAGACCGTCTCTCCGCTTTCTTTCATGGTATCTCTGACAAATCCGGACATTCTTCGGATCATATCTTGCTTTTCCATTTATGTTTCCTTTCTTTTGACTTACAGGGATTGTCCTATGCCTTGCCAACGCTTTCTTTCTGCGATATAATCACCTTGAAAGGTTGGTGAACGTTTTGAGTAATAATGAATTTAACTCCGCTAAACGGGTTGCGCTTGCTCAGCTTGAATCTATGTCTAAAAAGATTCGCGAGCAATCTTCTGTAAAATCTCCTAGCACAGATTTTTTAGCTCCGGAAGTAGCTACCGTCAAGACACTTCGAGAGTTCATGGAGCTTACGGCAGCTGCCATGACAGAACTCAATGAGCAGATCCAGTCCAATGAGATGGCCGCCGAGAAGCGACACGAAGAAATTCTCGAATCTTCCAAGGCTTCCTCACGCTTCAACTGGCCCAACTTCATTTGTGCTGCGATTGCAGCACTCGGAGTGGTTGTGCCGGCCTGTGTCTGGCTTATATCCCGTTTATGTAGTAATGCCTGATTAGAAAAATCAGGTAGAAAATATTGAACGCCGTGCAAATGTACACGAATATTTGTGATTTTTTCATTTTTTACCTCTTAAAATTTATTTTATTTCTTCAAAGTTTTCTTAACTAAGAAGTAGACTGCAAGATACAGCGACCCGATGGTGACTCTTTCAAGGGTCGCTGTTCTTTTTTTGACAGCTTCGATATCATCTTCGTGCCTTTGAATAATGTGTGCTACATTTGCGTTTGGATGCTTATTTAAATCCATATTGTCCTCCCTCTTTAAACTGCTTGTTTCGATTTTTCTTGCCTGCCCTCGCTTTCTGTTTTATAATCTACTCACAGGCTGTGCCAGCAGCCGAGTATTATAGAAAGGAGATTTATATGTTTACAATTTCGGTAACTCCCGAACTCCGCTCCGCCGTCGATAAAGCAGTCGATATGGAACGTAAAGACCAACTTGCTATGGGCTATAGGCCCGATGAACTGGGCGGAACATACGTTAAAGAAATGCTCCCGCTTCAGGAACGCCTCAAGTCTGATGTAGTGGATTTAAACGATCAAGAAGTTTCATTGCTTCACTACTTACTCCTTGAGTACCAAGCATATCTTCGAAAACAATCTCGCATTGAACTTGTCCCTGCCTCATACACCAAAAGAATTCATAAATTACTTGCTTACGTAGACAATTTTCTTGAAACTCTGCCGAGAACCTTTTGATTGGGTTCCTCATTCTGAACCGCCAGAGTCTTTTCTCGATCTCTTTGGCGGTTCTCGTTTCCCCGGCCTTTTTCAATTTTCTTATACGCCTGTTTAACTCATTTTCATAAACTTTCGTTTTTTTCATCGTTTCCTCTCTATTCAAACTCCTGGTTTCGGTTTCGCTTGCTCGCCCCGTCTTCCTGCGGTATAATCGCTTTGAAGGGACGGTGATTTAATAATGAATATCAATTCCGGTACAGTAACTATCGTGATCGCTTTGGCCGCCATCATTTCGCCAATATTTGTCGCGATCATCAACAACGTTCATCACGCTAAGATGGAGGCTCTCTCTTATTCGCATCAAGAGAAAATGAGAGAACTGGATCTTCTGGACAAACGTGAAAGCGAAAATTTGAAATATCTTCATTCAGTTTATGAGAATTACCTCAAAAGCGCGAGCCGTTGCATCGCAATCCAAAATCCTGAGAATATCAAACTCTATGGCGAGTGTTACTCTATCTCTTTCATCTACTTCCCTCCTGCGTCTTACGAAAGACTCGAGAGCATCAACGCTTCGATTCGTAACCGCGATTGGGAGGATGCAAACGCACAGTTGGAAGAATTCTCTATCTGGCTTGCTCCTATCATGAAAGAAATGTTGAAAGTGTAAATATCAACGCCACTATGACCGCATACACTGGGTACACCCGGTTGTGCGGTTCTATTTTTTTCATGACTGCGATGCCTGCTGCTGCGGCAATCCATATGATTCCTACCATCATGTTTTCCTCTTCTTATGTTTGTTTTTTTCTCTTTTCTGCTGTATAATCTGCTTACAGGCCGTCCGCAAGCGGCCGAGTATTACAGAAAGGAGGCATTTGCTATGGGCCATTATACCGTCGGTCAAGTATGTCTCAACGGTCACCCGATTACGGGTGACGCCAGTTCCGAATTCGCGCAAGGCTATTGTTCCAAATGCGGCTCACCTACAATTTGCAAATGTCAGCATTGCGGCAAGCCCATCCACGGAGATCATCACGAAGAGGGAGTTCTCTTTTGTCCTCCGTATGCCCCGGACGCATATTGCTATAACTGCGGGGAACCTTATCCTTGGACAGAGAAGGCCATCAACTCCGTAGCGGCTTGCATTTACGAAGACGAGGCTCTCAGTCAAGAGCTTGCAGGAAAATTGGTTGAATCCCTTCCTGACATTGCATCCGAAACGCCAGCTAGCAATCTTGCGGTTCTTCGGTTTAACAAGGCGCTGTCTGCTGTTGGTAAGTTTACCGCTGACAGTATTCGCCAATTTGTTATTGACTTCGGTTGTGAGTTCGCGAAGCGTTCTTTGCTTCCTTGATAAGCAATTCATAACCCGGGCAGCTATCTTCTCCGCAGTTGTAGCTGCCCTTTTTTATCCAGCAGTTGCAAACTGTTTTCAGCTTCTTTCCGCAGAATCCGCAGAAATTATCTTTATCTGTTACGCGGTCACTGCTGCAGTGTGGGCACTTCATGGTATTCTCCCTTCTTAAATAAATAGTCTGGCCGTTGTTGCGGCTGCTGTGATTCCCATGAAGATAATTAAAATTATTTGAACCTTTTTGTCTTCCATGTTCTTCACCTCTTTAAACTGCTTGTTTCGATTTTTCTTGCCTGTCCTCTCCCTCTGTTTTATAATCTACTCACAGGCTGTTGCCGCAGCCGAGTATTGCAGAAAGGAGAATTTGTATGGATAAATCTTCTGCTTTTGATTTGTTCAAAGAGGAAATCGATCTTTTGTGTGAAAACAAAACCGAACCTTGCACGAAGGGCGATCTGCTCGAAGCCATGAAGCGTGTGAACGAACTCCTCTTGGATCTTTTCAAAGACTAATCATTTGAGCCGTCTTTTGGCGGCTCTTGCATTTCGAGTTCGATCGGACCACTCAGCGCCCACGCAAACAGTTCTCTCGCTTCCTTGATATGTTTTTCAGCGTCTTCGATCGCTTTTAACTTCTGGTTTCCGTTTTTAATCGTTACTGTTACTTTCATATTTTGTTCACCTCTTCAATTGCTAGTTTACTACAGTAAACTTTTTATACAAAAAAAACGTCACTCACCTTTTTTTCAAGAGCATTAGCCAACGCAGATAGTGTGCTCAGCTTCACATCAACTTCTTTGTTTGTTTCGATACGGGAAATGACCGTCCTTGCAACTCTTGACTTCTCAGACAGTTCCACCTGCGACAGTCCTTGTTCTTCCCTGTAGTATCTTAGTCTATTCTGCATTTTTCTCCCTCCTTTCACAGAAAGTTTACTACCGTAAACAAGATTTGTCAACACTTTTTTGTTTATTTCCGTAAACTTTTCTTGACTTGTTCTAGTTTCGTTTGTATAATGTAGTAAACAAAGGAGTGAAAAAATATGAAATTAGGTGAAATTATAAAGAATTTTCGTTATGACAACGATATGACAATGCAAGAGTTTGCCGACAGATCAGGGCTCAGTAAGGGGTACATTTCTATGCTCGAAAAGAACAAGCATCCGCAAAGCAAAAGAGAGCTTGTTCCCTCTTTTGAAACATATAAAAAGGTTTCTTCTGCAA
>URWB01000087.1 GCA_900551415.1 uncultured Eubacteriales bacterium | reverse complement strand
ACAGAATTGTCAAAATCCGTTTTCCTGTCTTCATCTCGTTCCCTCCTTCTTTTCCTTCGTCAAGCGTCCGTTTCGTTCATGGAGTCTCACACAAAGCAGGGTAAAGACAACCGCGGTCACGAAGGAAACGATCGCCACCAGCACATAACCGCCGGTGCGTTCTGACAGAAGCGTCGCGCCGGTCATGCCCTGCACCTCTGCCGCGCTGCGAAATCCGCCGCTGACCTCACCCAAAACACCGACCAGACAGCAGCAAAGTGCCAGACATAAGGTCGATAAACCGCGGATCGCGCGTTTCTCCTTTTTTTGCCGGATTCGCGTCGTGCGCTCTTTGACCTGCGCTACGCGTTCATTTGTATCGTACATATCCTACCCTCCTGCAACTGATCACTGCCTAAAAATCCCCTATTACTCCTATAGGGACAAAAAACAAAAAAAGTACGCACTTCTTTTTATATTTTTTTGTGCGTACATGATATTTTTTTGTCCCATGCCTCTCGATTCCGCTTCGTTTCGGCTTCGCGCGCAGGCACGCTTTCGGTCAGTTTTTTTGACAAAACGCGGTTAATTTCGCTGCTGCCGGCCTCGCGCAAACTGATAAACGCCGTATCCGACCGCCAAAGTGAAAAGCGGAACGCAGTATCCGATGACCTGCACGCTGCCGCCGACGCTGACCAGCAGATTGTAGATGGCATGGTAAATGATCGTCACACAGAGAAGCCCCGGGATGCAGACGCTGCGCAGCAGGCGGTCATGCCAGACAAAACGCAGTCCCTCAGAATAGGCGCTGCCGCAGACGACATGCATCGCGCCCGTACCGAAACCGCGAATCAGCAGGAACAGCATTTGTCCCGCGCCGTTTTCGGCGAGATAACAGATATTCTCAAAGGTCGCGAAACTGGCTGCGACCAGCATGGCTGCCAGTCGAAAACGCTGTAAATCCGGTTCAAAAACGATCAAGAAGAACAGCAGCGGCAATAGCTTCATGATTTCTTCGACAACCGGCGCGATCTGTGTGGCTGCATTCATCGTATCAGCCTGATAAATAATCGTAAAGAACGTATTGAGGTAGGCGGACAGCAGGCATACAAGCATACCGGCAAAACAGAATACAAAGGACGCGCGGTATTTACGGTCGATGCAGAGCATGGTGATAAAAAGCGGCGCCGCGATACAAACCAGAACATTTTCGATATAGGTCATGCCCGCACCGCCTTTCTCGTTGCCGGCAGCATCCCGAAGATCGCCCCCGACAGCATAAAATCAAACCAAAAGTACGGATTGCGCAGATCGTCGCTCACCCAAAAGCAGGAGCTCGTCCAAAGCGCATATTCAAGCGCGGTGAAGCACAGCACGTTGATGTGAAAGGCCCTCAGCCCGCGTGTTTCGGTCTTGTCGGCATCTCTGCTCCCGCAGCGCCGCGCGAAAACAAGACCGCGGATTGAAAGCCGGGCCGCCGCCATGGTTCCCATGCACATCAGCACATTAAAAAAGATGTCCCCGTACATGATATATAAGGCGAACTGCGGCAGGCAGATCGCCGGAGCCAGCCAGGACCATTTCGTCCGAAACCGCAGCTCCCGCGCGGAAGGCAGGGTCATTTCCATCGTCAGCAGGAAGATATAGCTCGCGATCCAGCCCAGCTCCGATACGTAGAACACCTGCGGCGTTGTATCCAGAAGCAGGACATGCAGCGTCCAGTACAGGGTTCCCAGTCCGTAAGTTCCAAAAAAGCAAGCCAGCAGGAAATAGGGCTGTCTGCGGTTTTGGGTGAATGCCCTTACTGCTCCTGTGCAGCCTGCCGCGCAGACCAGGAACTGTACGAGGTAATCCCAGAATTCGATCAGATGTACCATGTGGTGATGCCCTCCCTTTCTAAAGTCTTGCGCAGGGAAGCCCTGCCTCGATAGACGAGATCCGCGATTTGTTTTTCGGTTTTGCGCATGACGGCTGCTGCTTCCGCATGCCGCATGCCTTCAAAATAGACCAGATACAGTGCCTCCCGATAGGCCGGCGCGAGCTCGTCCATGCAGCGCCATAGTATTCGATTTCGCTCGTCTGTCTGCACCAGCGTTTCAAGCAGTACATCGCTCTCCGGCTCCTGCTCCAGATCGTCGAAGCTGAAGAGCTGCTTCCTCCGCTTTTTTTGCAGGCAGCGAAGCGCGAGATGGCGCGCGGATTTGTAGAGATACGCGCGAAAGCCGTTGTCGCGGAGACGCGGTCTTTTGGCGACAAAATAGGCAAACGCTTCGATCATGAGGTCCTCCGCTTCGTGGATATCATGGAGATAGCCGTCGATGTAGAGCGTCAGACTGTTGCCGTAGCGTTCCATCAATCGCTGCAGTCCGCTATCATCATCGCTCAGAAATCTTTGGTACAGTGTTATGTCATTTACGTCCGAATCAGCCATACCTTCCGAAGAATTTCTTTTGTACCTGTTCGCTTCACAGTTTTTCGCTTCCATCCCGCGGCTCCTTTCGTTTCGATTTTTTCGCGCCGCCTTACGGACCGCGATCAGCTGCCATCGCCTACATACAGCGCGTCTGCGCCTGATACAGCGTGGCGAATTCCCCGCCGCGCGCCAAAAGCTCCGTCTGCGTGCCTTCCTCTTCAATCCTGCCGTCTTCAATGACCACGACGCGGTCCGCGTTCCTGATCGTTGCCAGACGGTGCGCGATGATCAGCGTAGTACGCCCCACAGCAAGTTCATCGAAGGCCTGCTGAATATGCGCCTCGGTTACGCTGTCCAGCGCGGAGGTCGCCTCGTCGAGAATCAAAATCGGTGGGTTTTTGAGGAAAATCCGCGCAATTGAGATGCGCTGTTTCTGCCCGCCGGAAAGCAGCGCGCCGCGTTCTCCGACATAGGTATCGAAGCCCTCCGGCATCTTCATGATATCTTCGTAAATCTCCGCTTTTTTGGCAGCCTCCAGTACCTCCTCATACGACGCGTCCGGTCTGCCGTAGCGGATGTTTTCGTAGATGGTATCCGCGAACAGGAACACATCCTGCTGCACAATGCCGATATTGGTGCGCAGCGAGCTCTTTGTGACCTTGCGGATATCATGTCCATCGATGGCAATGCTGCCGCTTTCGACATCGTAAAACCTCGGAATCAGCTGACAGAGCGTACTCTTGCCGCCGCCGGAATGTCCGACCACAGCCAGTGTTTCTCCGGCACAGACGGTAAGTGAAATGTCGTGCAGCACGTCGGTATCCTTCTGATAGCCGAAGCTCACATGGTCTAAAACGATTTCTCCCTTTACGTCCGTCAGCGGCAAAGCGTCCTCCGGCTCCCGTATACTCGGCTCGATGCGCATGACCTCGGCGAAGCGTCTGAGTCCCGCCAGCCCGTTGGTAAAGATCTCCGCGAGCGTCGCCAGCTTGCGCACCGGCGTCACGAAGGTTGTAATATACAGGGTAAAGGTAAGCAAATCGATGTAATTCATCCGCCCGCGCATGATCAGCCAGCCGCCGACCGTAATCACCGCGATCTGCAGGAAACAGATAAAAAACTCCAAGGACGAGTTAAAACGTCCCATTGCCTTGTAATATCCGGTCTTGGAACCCTTGTACATCTCATTGGAACGGTCAAACCGCTCAAAATCGAGCTGCTGATTGCCAAAAGCCTTTGAGGTTTTCATGCCGGACAGGGTCGATTCGATGTCCGCGTTAATGCCTGCCATCTTTTCTTTGACCTGCACCGAGGACTGCATCATGTCATTGCGGCAAAAAATAACGATGCACACAAAGACCGGAACGATGACCAGCACCACGAGCGCCAGACGCCATTCCACGCAGAACATGACGATCAGCGCGCCAATGATGGTAATCGTTGAAATCAGAAGATCTTCGGGGCCGTGGTGCGCCAATTCCGTAATTTCAAACAGATCTCCGGTCAGCCGGTTCATCAGCTTGCCGGTTCTGTTGCGGTCAAAAAAATCAAAATCCAGCTCCTGAAAATGCACGTAAAGATCGCGTCGGATATCCGCCTCCACGCGAATGCCGAACTGATGTCCCCAGTAGGTGATGATGAAGTTCATGCCCGCCCGCAGCACAAACGCCGCCACAACGATGGCCATGACGCTGAAAAAGGTTCGGTAGAGCTTGTCCGGCAAGAGGTCATACATGACATAGCGCGACACCAATGGGAAAGCGACATCGATCGCGCCCACGAGAAACGCGCAGCTCATATCCAAAAGGAAGAGCTTTTTGTGCGCGGGAAAATAGGATAAAAAAATGTGAAACAGTGATCTGTGAAAATCTTTTGTCTGATGATTCATTTTGTGGTCCTCTGAAAAAGGTATTTCTGAAAAAGGCTGCCGTACCGGGCAGCCTCCGTTATCTTATATGGTTCTTCATACCGCCTGCTCGGGGCGGCGCGCCGTCCTTCCTGTGCTTAGAGGCAGGCGATGGCTTCGATCTCAATCAAAGCGCCCTTTGGCAGCTTCGCGACTTCCACCGCGGATCTGGACGGATAGTCGCCGCTGAAAAAGCTCGCGTACACCTCGTTCATCTTCGCGAAGTCGTTCATATTATCCATGAAGCAGGTAGTCTTGACGATTTTGTCCAGACCGCTTCCGGCTGCCTCCAGCACCGCCTTAAGGTTCTCGAATACCTGCTTTGTCTGCGCCTCGATATCGCCCTCCACAAGATTTCCGGTTGCCGGATCAATCGGAATCTGTCCGGAAGTGATGACCAGATCACCGATGATATTTGCCTGCGCGTAAGGTCCGATTGCTGCCGGAGCCTTGTCTGTTGCTACGATTTTTCTCATGATAAAATCTCCTTTTCTATCTTAATTTATTGTGATTGTCCGCCGCCAAACCGCGCGGAAAACAATGCTTCACTCGCTATGTATCTAGGCCGCGCTCTGCGCCTCCTGCATCTCCGGTCGTTTTTTGAGTCTCCGCATGATGATGAGATAGCAGATAATATGTGCCGTCAGCGTAATCGTCCAAGTCACCGGATAGGAAACATAAACGTTTTCGACATAGTGGAAAGCCGGCAGGGAGCAAAAAGCCTGAATCCAAATAATTCGCAGCACACAGGCACCCAAAAGACTGACGATCATCGGCAGAATCGAATAGCCGAGTCCGCGAATCACGCCTGCCATCGTATCCATGATGCCGCAGATAAAATACGGCGCCGCGATATAAAAGAGCCGCTTGATACCCTCCTCGATGACGACCTCCTGTGGAGAATAGATGCTGAGCAGCTGCCTGCCAAAGAGACAGGAGAGACTGCCAAAAATAAGTCCCGTCACCGCCGCGCAGCCCGTTGCCGTCAGAACGATTCTGTGAATGCGCTTCAATTTGCCCGCGCCCATATTCTGACTGGTAAACGAAATCGCCGCCTGGTAGAAGGCGTTCATCGCGAAATAGGTAAAATTCTCAATATTGGCAGAGGCCGCGCTGCCTGCCATCACGTCCTTACCAAAGCTGTTGATGGATGCCTGGATGATGACGTTGGACAGTGCGAACAAGACACCTTGAAAGCCTGCCGGCAGACCGATTTCCAGGATTCTCAGCATTTTATTTTTGTGAATCCGCAGCAGCTTGAAGTGCAGACGGAACGGTCCCTCCTCTTTGATCAGACAACGCAGAATCATAAAGGCCGAAAAGCATTGCGAAATCGAGGTTGCCGCCGCGACACCAGCGACGTCAAGCTGCAGAACAATGACGAAGAAAAGATTCAGTACGACATTGATGACTCCGGCGATCGTCAGATAATTCAGCGGGCGTTTGGTATCTCCTTTGGCGCGCAGTACCGCGCTGCCGAAGTTGTAGATCATCATGGCAGGCATGCCGAGAAAATAGATCCGCATGTACAGGGTGGAAAACGGCAAAACCTCCTCCGGCGTCTCCATCAGTTCCAGAATCGGCGCCGCGACCACAATGCCGATGATCCCCATCGCGACACCCGATACGATGCTCAGCGCGATCGAGGTATGTACGGTCTCGCTGACATCGCTTTCCTTGCGCGCGCCCTGATATCTGGCCGTCAATACATTGCAGCCGATAGCCAGCCCGACAAAAAGATTAACCAGAAGGTTAATCAGGGATGAAGTCGAGCCGACCGCCGCCAGCGAGTTTTCGCTGCCGAAGCGACCGACCACAATGATGTCCGCGGCGTTAAACAAAAGCTGCAGAATGTTAGAACAGACCAAGGGAAACGCAAAAACAAGCATGCGGCTCAAAATCGGTCCCTCAATCATATCAATCTCATGCTTTTTTTGCTTTTTCTCTTTTTTTAACGCTTGTTCTTGCGCCATATACCGCAACCTCCAAAAAACAAATTTCCGTACCCCTATTATAATCTTGCCTGCTCATCAAAGTCAATGATTTTGCCAAAAAAGCGAGAAAAAGAACAAACCCGACCGCATCTGCCGCGTTCGGGCCTGTTCCGAATCGTTAATATTCTGAAATACTCTGATCTTAATTATACACCAAAATTATTGTACGCCGAAAAGCAGATCCGCGTAGGTCGGGAACGGCCAGCAGCGCGCGGCAGTTAAGGTTTCCGCTTCATCACATGGGATTCTCAGCTCCGCCATCTTCTGCAGCGTGCAGTCGCGGATAAAGCAGGATGCCTCGGTAACATCCGTCATCGTCTCATACTGGGGGACGACGGCCTCCAACGCGTCGGCCGCGGCGCTGATTTCGTCCGTCAGGGCAGAAAGCCGCTCAATCAGCCCTTTTTCGTAGCCAGACCATGCTTGGAAGCTACCTTCTGCATGATTTCCATCGTCAGCTGGTTGTGGTCGGTCGCGATATTGGTCGTCGTGTAGATTGGCGCCAGCTCATGCTGCGCGGGCGCTACTTCGTTATGCTCGGTCTTGGCGAGGATGCCAAGTTTCCACAGCGCTTCGTTCAGATCCGCCATATAAGCGGCGACGCGCGGCTTGATCGCGCCGAAATAGTGGTCGTCCATTTCCTGTCCCTTCGGCGGCATCGCGCCGAACAGGGTTCTGCCGCAGAGTTTCAAATCCTCGCGCTTTTCATACATCTGGCGGTCGATCAAAAAGTATTCCTGCTCCGGACCGACCGAGGTTCTGACATATTTGACCTCAGTGTTGCCGAAGAGCTTGAGAATTCTCAGTGCCTGTTTATTCAAGGCCTGCATGGAACGCAGCAGCGGTGTTTTTTTGTCAAGCGCCTCTCCGCTGTAGGAGCAGAACGCGGTTGGGATGCAAAGCGTCTTATCCTTAATAAAGGCCGGAGAAGTCGGGTCCCATGCGGTGTAACCGCGTGCCTCAAAGGTAGCTCTGAGGCCTCCGGATGGGAAGGATGACGCGTCCGGTTCTCCCTTAATCAATTCTTTTCCCGAAAAATCCATGATGACTCCGCCGTCCGGCGCCGGACTGATAAAGCTGTCATGCTTCTCGGCTGTGATGCCTGTCAGCGGCTGAAACCAATGGGTAAAATGGGTCGCGCCCTGTTCTGTTGCCCAATCCTTCATCGCCTTCGCTACCGCATCGGCCAACGTGCTGTCGAGGCGCTGCCCCTCCTTGACGGTCTTTTTCAAAGAATGGTAGGTATCCGCACTGAGCCTTGCCCGCATAACTCTGTCATCAAAGACCAGACATCCAAAATATTCGGGTACACATGGTGTTTTCATTTCTGTTTCTTTCATCATTTTTATGAACTCCTTTCCATTTTCTCTGGCAAAAAGAGAAAAGAGTCCCGAAATCCAACTGTGATTTCAAGACTCCATTGCCTTGGCATGTTGTGATGATACACTCGATTTTGTACGAAGTCAAGTACTTTTCACATATTTTTTCATGTTTTTTCTAAAAATTTTCAAAACTTTTTGTTATGTATACACAAAGTATCTATTGACAAGGACAAAAACCAGTGCTATACTTCTCACATAATTTTTATTTCATCGTCTGATAAAGCACGAAAGCACTGTGCAGCTGCATCCAGCAGCCTGCTTTATGGCAGACCACCCATGTAGTGAGCAAAGGCGTTCATCTTCGACAGTTTCTTCTCCCTGCCGACCGTGGACACCTTTCTCTTTTTTTCAAAGCGCCGCGGCAGGGGTAAGCAACCCCTCGCTCCGCGACACTGCGATAGGAAACGGGAGACAACAGGCACTTGCAGGAAGAAAGGAAACATGGCATATGAAAAAAGAAGGGCAAATCAGGATTCCCTCCGGCTGCGCGATTTCGGCCGTCATCTCCAAAGAGGGCCGGCGTATGACCGGAGAAAAAATCATCGAAAGTATGATTCCCATGCATGACCGCTCCAATGGGCTCGGCGCTGGATTCGCCGCCTATGGAATCGACCAGCTTCGCATGAGTGAAACCGAGGCGCATCGCTATATCGAAAAACAGGCGATGGACCGCTGCGTCTCCCGCCGCGTAATCGCCGAAAAAATCCTCTCCGCTTACCGCTGAGCAGGGCTGTTTCGCATTGCCCAAATCCAAAAGCTCGCTTCGGACTCATACAGGTACTGTTCTTCCTGCGTAATAACCAAAAATTCCTCCAGGCTTCCCGGCTTGTACCCTCCGGTCTCCGCAAGCTTGTCCATAGACGCGTTAATGGCCTCTTCAATCTTTTCCGGCTCCACATCCTGAAGCGCAAAAAAGATTTTGCATTCCGGATTAACCTGAAACAGCTGCTTGAGATAGCCTGCCGCTGTTTTCAAATCATCCAGCTTGTAATACAGTACCGCAAGCGGCAGCAAGAACATCGTGCAGTTCTCCTTTTCATATTGCCGATACAGACGCTGCGCTGCGGCCTCCTCCTCCAGATACGCGTAAATATGCATAAGACGGTACCGGATTCCCAAATTATCATTTTCGCATAGCTGCAGCATTTTTTCGCTTTCCGCCGCAGCTTTTCTGAATTTTCTCGTCACGATTAAGCTGTCTACATAGCTATTGTACAGCCGCATATAGGGTCTGGTTTCCGCAATCAACCAGAAGTCTCCGATGCTCTCATCTTCCCAAATGCCATCGTTTTTCAGGTTTTTTTCTTCCTTCTCGAGAATTTTAAGATACTTTTTTTGCAGGTCATCTTCCGATTTTGCCTGACATTGTGCGATCAGAGTCTCCGCTTCGACATTCCGCGGATTGTTCTTGAGCGATCTTTTCGCGTACTTCAAGGTTTCGGCTTTGCTTTCCGCGTCATACGCCCTTTGCAGGTCTTCATCCATATCTTCCAACGCTTCCTGCATCAGAAAATCCATTCCTCTTTCATCCATGAAACGGTCAAAAGCCTCTTCATGCTGTTTCTGTGAGATTGGTCCTGTCAGGCCATTTTCGACCAAATAATCCTTGAACGCTTCTTCCATTGTTTTCGCTTTTTTCATCGGTGTAGCCTCCTGTCTGCTTTCTCTGCGCCTTCGTGTACAATTATTTACAGTGTACCATATCCCCACTTTCTTTACAAGAAAATTTCATGCAGCGCAAGAAGCTCGTAGTATCCCGATTACGGTTCATTTGCTGCATTTTCTCTGGCGTGCGCTGCGTTCGCGCACGATATAGACCGGCCTCTGTTTGATTTCCCAATATGCCCGCGCGAGATAGGAGCCGATTGCCTGCAGTACCAGCAGCTGCAGCCCGGACAGAAGCAGCGGCAGGCAGATGATGACGTGACGTGTCTGCGGCAGCAGCAGGGTCAGCACACTTAAGAAAACCAGTCCGGTGCCGAGCGGTCCGGCGATTTTGAGCGGCGCATCGGAAAACGCGAAAATGCCCTGTGCCGCGTACCGCAGCAGCCCGCACAGATTCCACTTGCTCTCACCGATACTGCGCGCGACATTCTCGTACTCGATCCAGCTCGTCCGAAAACCGACATAAGCAAAGATGCCTTTCGTATAGCGATTGGACTCCCCCAGCTGCAGGATCGCGTCTGCCACGCAGCGCCGCATCATACGGAAGTCCCCTTCTCCGCTTGCTGTTTCCATGCCGGTCAGCCTGTTCCAGACTTTATAGAAGCCGCGCGACAGGCAGACGCGGATTTTGCCTTCGCCCGCGCGGCCGCGGCGACGCGCGCCGCACAAATCAAGAGCGCCGCCGCTGTCACGCAGGATTCGGTACATTCTGGGCAGCAGCGTCGGCGGGTGCTGCAGATCGGCGTCCATCAGCACCAGATAATCGCCGGTCGCTTCCCGCAGTCCGGCGAGCATCGCCGCCTCCTTGCCGAAGTTGCGTGAGAAGGAAAGGTAGCGCACTTGCGCAGCTTCTCGCGTGTGCGCGGCCGCCAGCTCCCGCAGCTTTTTCAGCGTACCATCGCGGCTGCCGTCATCCACAAAAATGATTTCATAAGAGACTTGCTCTTTTTCTGTGAGTGCTTCCATCGCTGCCGCAGTCTCTGCGTAAACGATTTCGATACACGCCTCCTCGTTATAGCAAGGCACGATGATACTGATTTTGTCAACTCTTCTTTCTTCTATATTCATTGTATCCCCTTTTTCATGCTTTCTTACCTTCGGTTGACAAGAGCACACACGCCTGGACGGATTGAAATTTCAACGCATGCTGCGTTCTCGTCCTTGACCTACGTCCAGTAGGACTTCGTC
>URWB01000086.1 GCA_900551415.1 uncultured Eubacteriales bacterium | reverse complement strand
CCAAAATTCAAGAGCAAACATGATAAGCATAAATCATATACAACAAATTACACAAATGGAAATATAACAGTAAATCATGAGAATGGTAAGATAAAACTGCCTAAACTAAAGGAAGTAAAAGCAAAACTGCATAGAAATTTTAGTGGACAGATTAAGTCAGCGACCGTTTCGCAAATGCCCAGTGGAAAATATTATGTATCCATACTTGTGGAAACTGAGCATAAGGAGATGGTACATACAACTGGTCGTATAGGAATAGACTTAGGAATTAAAGATTTATGTATTACTTCCGATGGGAAGATATATGAGAATCTAAAAATTACAAGGAAATATGAGAAACAGCTTGTAAAGCTGCAAAGGCAACTGTCACATAAAGAAAAGAGAAGTAAAAACTATTATAAAACAAAGAAAAAGATAGCATTATGTCATGAGAAAATAAGGAATAGCAGAAAAGATTATCTGCATAAAGTTTCACATGAGATTATCAGCGAAAATCAAGTGATAGTTTCAGAAAATCTGCAGATAAAAAACATGGTAAAAAATCATCATCTGGCAAAAGCCATAAGTGATGTATCATGGTATGAGCTGACAAGACAGTTAGAGTATAAGGCAAAATGGAATGGCAGGAAATACATCAAAATAGATACATTTTATGCCAGCAGCCAAATATGTTCTGTTTGTGGGTATCAGAATTCGGACACAAAAGATTTGTCGGTGAGGAGATGGATATGTCCGAAATGTGGAACGGAACATGACAGGGATATCAATGCTGCAAAAAATATACTGGCAGAAGGAATAAGACAAATAGCATAAGAAAAAATATAAATAGGGCAGGGACTGTCCGAATTAACGCCTGTGGAGATAGTAGGTTACGAGGTCGATGAAGCAGGAAGCCCATTGGCTTTAGACAATGGGTAGTTCACCGGTGAAATGACCTTGCTTGTGATGGGAGAATACGAGGCGCTTCGAAAGTGCTTCCGAATGTAATACGAATACGAGGAAATTATGAACATAAAAAAAGAATCGACCGGCGGCGGACTGCGCAGTCTGGTCGGAACAAGAGCATTTTATAAAAAGGTGTTACTGGTGGCGGTGCCAATCATGATTCAAAACGGCATCACCAATTTTGTCAGTCTGCTCGACAATATCATGGTCGGGCAGGTGGGTACGGAGCAGATGTCCGGCGTGGCGATTGCCAATCAGCTGGTCTTTATTTTTAATCTCTGTATCTTCGGCGCGGTGGCTGGCGCGGGCATTTTGGGTGCGCAGTTCTACGGCAGCGGCAATTCGGAGGGGGTGCGGGATACCTTCCGTTTTAAGCTGTTGTTCGGCGTGATATTATCGGCGATTTTCGCGGTTATTTTTTTGACTGTGGGAGAACCTTTGATCCAACAGTTTATCCATCAGGGCGAAGGTATCGGAGATCTTGAGGCGACGCGCTCTTATGGGAAGGCTTACCTTGAAGTGATCGTCATCGGAATTTTACCCTTTGCTTTGACCCAATGCTATTCGGGCACGCTGCGTGAAACCGGAGAAACGGTCATTCCGATGATTGCCGGCATCATCGCGGTGCTTGTCAATCTGGTGTTTAACTATATCCTGATTTTCGGCAAACTCGGCGCGCCGGAGCTTGGCTGTGTCGGCGCGGCAATCGCGACAGTTCTCTCCCGTTTCGTAGAGCTTGCAATTGTAGCAGGCTGGACGCATAAGCATGTGGCGCGGAATCCGTTTATCCGGGGCGCCCTGCGCAGTTTTAAGATTCCCGGGAGTCTTTTGAAGCAAATTATCGCCATCGGCTTACCTTTGTTTATCAACGAATTGATGTGGTCGTTCGGTATCACCTTTATGACCCAATGCTATTCCGTCAGAGGGCTGGAGGTTGTCGCGGCGTTCAACATCGCGAACACCATCAGCAATGTGTTTAACGTGGTATTTTTATCCTTAGGAAACTCGGTCGGCATCATCATCGGACAGATGCTTGGCGCGGGCAGGCTGGAGGAGGCGAAGCGTGAGGATAAGCAGTTGATCGCGTTCTCGGTGTTCTGCTGCTTCCTTACCGGCGCGATGCTCATCCTCCTTTCGCCATTTTTCCCGCGGATGTACAATACAGAGGAAATCGTCAAGGAGCTCGCGACACAGCTGATCTTTATTACCGGCTGCTGCCAGCCGCTGTACGGCTTCGTGCATGGCACGTATTTTACCCTGCGCGCCGGAGGAAAATCCGTTGTCACTTTTTTGTTTGACAGCGCGTACATGTGGGTGCTTCCGATTCCGATCGTTTTCCTGCTCGCTCGTTTTACTGCGATTCCGGTGCAGCTTGTGTATCTGCTCGCGGAGCTTTCCAACCTTATTAAGTGTATCGTCGGCTATGTGCTGGTAAAAAGAGGCGTCTGGATCAAGAACATTGTGGATTGACATCGATGCCGTTGACGACGACGTTCTCATCGACCGGAATGATAATACAGGTTTTTCCGTTGATGATTTCGGTTCGTACCAAATCAGCACAATCAGGATCGACGGTAATTTTGACCTGCGGCGTGGACATTTCAAACTTTTTTGTTTCCATCAGGTTAAGCGGATTGAGTACAGGCTGCTCCCCGAACTCTCGATTGCAG
This sequence comes from uncultured Eubacteriales bacterium, assembly GCA_900551415.1. Classification (GTDB taxonomy): domain Bacteria; phylum Bacillota; class Clostridia; order Peptostreptococcales; family Anaerovoracaceae; genus CAG-238. The sequence continues at coordinate 7,981 of URWB01000086.1, read as the reverse complement.
GCCTCGTGGAAGCCGGATACCTTTTGTTCGGAGATGCCGTTGGCTTTCAGCACATCATCGACATCTTCAACGCAGATCTCCGGCGCTTCGGGATTCTTGCTTTCCTTGTGTAGCAGCAGGCGGTCGCGGATTTCTCCGTGAACGGCACGAACCACGTCCAAGCTGCAGTCACCGCCAAGCGATTCGCGGAGCACATCGCTGAAGGCGAGCTTTTGCGCACCCGAAGACATCGGAACTTTTTCGGCGCGAAAGACGCCGGTGAGAAATTCTTCATGAATATCGACCAGCCCGCGGCTGTAGTACAGCGCGTTGTAGATGTTGGTGCTGCGATCGTCAAAGGCCGGGAACAGGAAGCCCAGCTCCGGCGCGCTAAGCACGTGACCGGTAGAAGCGCCGCGAAAATTATGCTCATCGGCGATGTAGCGCAGGGCAGATTTGGCGTCCTTGACCGGACAGATGCAGCAGAGTATATAATCGAAGACTTCGCCGGAGCCTTCCTCAAAAATTTCGTCATCGCTGCCCTTGAATGGAACATCGTAGGAGTCGGCGGCCAGCAGAATAACATAGCTGTCCTCGCCGAAATCCAGCGATTCAATGATGCGCTGATAGAGCGCATCGCGCAGCCCCGCGTCGCGCAGATGAGAGCTGCGCAGACCCTGCAGCAGACGATGTTCATCACTGTTTTCGACCTGCGCAGTGCTGAACGCAATGTCTAACAGGTTCTTGCCAAGGGTGCCGGAAAGCGTTTTTTTGAGCAATTTGAAGTAAAGCTCTGCTTCCTCCTGTTCCATCAGGCCGACTGACATATCCAGGGTGGTGACGATTTCTCCGGCGGCGTTGACATAGCAGCCGTAGATGCGGCTGATGCTGTCCTTCTTCGGATTCAGACGTTTTTTGATTTCTCTGACTTCTTTTTGGTTCATATTTATGATAAAGTTCCTTTCTTTTTCGATCCGATGCGATTGTGCGGTAAGCAAAGCTTCGTCGATGAGCGGCAAAGCTTTTCCTCAAATATCTTACTACTGCGGCAGCGTTTGCGTCAATGGTTTTTCGGATAAATTAGAAATTATAAGTTCTCAAAAAGTTGGAATTCCACCAAAAGGTATCGGTGATCTTTGTTGAATTAACAAGTCCTGAAGCCATCTTTTCTGCTATGCTGAAATCGGAGGTGCAAAAATGAGACGAAGAAAGATAGAAGGAATTTTACTTTTGTTTACGGCAGCCATCATTTGGGGAAATTCTTTTGTTGCGCAGACGTCAGCAGCGGAATCATTGGGAATCTTTACGTTCAATGCATGCAGATCCTTTGCGGCGTCCATGTTTCTGACTGTCGTTCTGCTTTTGCGAAATGCCCAAAATAAAAGAAATCGATTTTTTCAAGTACAAACGGAGGATACCGAGGCACGAAGAAATCTTTGGAAGTATGGCGTGATTTGCGGAATCGTGCTTTTCTTCGGATTTGGACTGCAGCAGGGAGGAATCGCGGCCTATCCGCCGGAGACTTCCGCGGCAGGACGTGCAGGATTTCTCACTTCTGTACAGGTTGTGATCGTACCGCTTATTGAGTGGTCCTTTGGAAAAAAGCCGAGATCGGTTTTATTTGTCTCCCTCGTTGGTATTCTGTGCGGCATGTATCTCTTATGCATGTCAAATGGCCTTGGCGGATTTTATTTGGGAGATCTCTTGGTTCTTCTGTGCGCATGCACCTTCGGTATTTATGTAGTCCTGCTTGGAAAATGTCGAGATCAAGACAGCATCAGCCTCTGCGCGGTGCAGTTCTTGATCTGCGGAATCCTGTCTTTTATTGCGGCATGCACGGCGGAAAACTGCAGCATAGCGGATATCTATAAGGCAGTAGCCTCCATTCTGTACGCCGGCATTTTGTCAAGCGGGGTTGCATATGTATTGCAGGCGATCGGGCAGCGCTATGTGGAGCCGACGGTCGCCACGATGATCATCAGTCTTCAATCCGTTGTCGCAGCAATCGCAGGATGGGTGATCCTGCATGAACATTTAAGTGGTCGAGAAATTTGGGGATGTGTATTGGTATTTTCATTTGTGCTGCTTGCGCAGATGGATATCTTTGAAAACAAGAACAAAAAAAGAATGAGGGGAAAGAACGATGCTGGATGCGATTTATCAAAACGGTAAGATCTATACTTTACGCAAAGAGGGGGAATGCTTCAGCGCAATCGGGATCAAAGACGGAAAGATCGCCTTTGTCGGAGACGTGGAAGAAGCAAAAAAATACGAGGCGGTACAGGTATTTGATTTGAACGGCAGTATCATGATACCCGGAATGGGTGACAGCCATCTGCATTTTTACGCCTATTGCCAAACCTTGACACAGGTGAATCTGGCAGATTGCAGGTCAAAAAAAGAAGCCTTTACGAAACTAAGAGAAAAGGCCGAACATACACCGCAAGGAGAATGGATCCGCGGCGCGAATTTTGATCAGACAAAATGGGAAGACTGTGCGGATGAACTTCCTACGAGGTGGGAATTGGATGAAATCAGCCGGCAGCATCCGATCGTCATAAAACGTGTCTGCCTGCATACCGCGGTAGCGAACAGCAGGGCGCTCGAACTTGCAGGTGTGGATCAAAATTACATCGCGGATGCGGGTGGTTCAGTAGAGCGGGGAGAAGACGGAACTCCAAACGGAGTTCTGCGAGAACAGTTAACAAAAGTATTTGATGAGATCGCCCCGGATGCTTTGCGCGATGAGAGGCTGAAAAAACAAATAATGGTTCAGGAACTGCGGCGTATGGCGTCCATGGGAATGACGATGATGCATACCTATGCGGCGGAAATCTGGAGATATATCGAGGATATCGATGTGTACAGACAGCTGGATGCTTGTGATCTTTTGCCGGTGCGCGTGACGATTTACTCCGATCGTATGGAAGGATTAAAAGGGGATACCGTAAAGGGCGCTGATACGAACGACTCGCATTCGAAAGTGAAAATGGGCGGCTATAAGCTGTTTTGCGATGGAAGCTTAGGGTCGAGAAGTGCCGCATTGCTGCAGCCCTACACGGATGCTCCGGATACAAGGGGGATGATCGTAGAAGATACAAAGTCCTTGACGAGAAAGATGTATAATGCAGCACAAAACGAGATACAAAGCGCGGTACATGCTATCGGTGATCGGGCGCTAGATGTAGTTCTTACAGCAATGGAAGAAACCATCGAGCGATTAAAAACTGCCGGATGGACGGACAAAAAAATAGCCGCGAAGCCTTTCCGTCTGATCCATGCACAGATGTCTACTCCAGAGCTGATCCAAAGAATGAAAAAGATCCCTTTGATCGTAGATATCCAGCCGTCCTTCCTGGAGTCTGATCGATATTGGATCTTGGATCGGATCGGTCCGGAGCGGTTTCGGCACGCCTACCCATGGAAGACTTATCAGAGAGAAGGATTGCTGCTGACCGGAGGATCGGACTGTCCGGTAGAAACTTTTGATCCGCTGCGTGGGATCTATAACTGTCTGACCCATCCGAATCCTGCGGAAAGACTCAGTATATACGAAGCCATATGTCTTTTCAGCAAAAATATCCCGTATGCCACAGGAGATGAAAAAAGGATGGGAACGATCGAAGTCGGAAAGTTTGCGGATGCAATAATCCTGGACAGAGATATCTTTCATGTTCCGGCGGACGAGATACTCAATATCAGAGTTCAAAAGACACTGCTCGCAGGCAAAGCAACGTGGGACTGCATGTGATGTCGGGACGCGTACATGGAAAAAAGTCAAGAATAAAAGGAGCGAAATGATGAAAACAATGAAATTAGCGATGATCGGTTATGGCAATGTCGGCAGAGCCTTCACCAAGATGCTGGAAAAAAGAAAGATGTATTTAAGTGAAAAGTACGATACGGAGATTTTAGTTACGGCCATCTGCACCCGAAGTCTAGGGGCAATCCTGGATTCTAACGGCATCCATACCGCGGCGGAAACGCTGCCGAAAGGAGATAAAAGCGTCTCTGCTATGGATGTGATCACCAAGACGGACTATGATATCCTGGTTGAACTGACGCCGGTCAATATTATGACGGGACAGCCGGCGACGGATCATATCCGCAGTGCGCTAAACCGCGACAAACATGTTATCACCGCGAACAAGGGACCGGTAGCTTGGGCCTACCGAGAACTGCGTGACCTAGCAAAGAAAAACGGAGTGCTGTTCTGCCATGAAGGGACCGTTATGGATGGCGTTCCGGTGTACAATCTGGCGGAGAACTGCCTAAAAGGCTGCAGGATCGAGGAAGTGCGCGGCATCTTTAACGCGACGACCAATTATATCCTGAACGAGATCGAAAAAGGCGGCTCCTATGAGGAAGCCATCCGAGAGGGACAAAAGCGCGGTTTTGTGGAAGCAGATCCGACTCTGGACGTTGACGGATGGGACGCGGCGGCAAAACTGACCGCCCTGATGAATGTGCTGATGGATGTATCCATCACGCCGACAGAGATTGAAAGAAGCGGGATCCGTTCGATCACAAGAGAGGAGATCCTACAGGCAGCCGCAAACGATCAGAAGATCAAACTGCTTTGCCGCGGTTGGGTTGAGAACGGGCAGGTACGTGGAACCGTTAAACCGACCTTAGTCGCAAAGGATGAATTATATGCCGCGATTAACGGTACTGCTTCCGTCGTTACCATGAAAACAGACCTGATGGGTGAGATCTCGATCGTGGAACATGTTTACGAACCGGAGATCGATCAGACTGCCTATGCGGTATTGAGTGATTTGATCAAGATCATGGATGCGCAAAGATCGTTATAAAAATACCAAAGATTTCGACTATTTGTGAGAAATCTTCTAAATAACAGTGAGAGCGATTGTATTATGATTAACATAGAGTTCCGGAACAAGCATTCTCACATGAGAATGCAAAACTGCAATAATATTACAGCGGGATCAAAAGACGCTTTTGATCCCGCCATCAAGTTTATCGAAACGTATCATGATAAGATTGGAGAAAAAGATGAATAAGAAAAAGTTAGCAGTTCCACATGTCTATATTCTATTGCTTGCTCTCATTCTGATTTGCTCACTGCTCACCTATATTATTCCGGCAGGCCAATACGATATGAAGACAATCACGGTTGCGGAAACCGGCGCGCAGCGGAGCGTGGTGGATGCGTCGACGTATCACACGGTCGATCCGACACCGGTGACGCTGATGCAGTTCCTAACCTCTGTACCGCGAGGAATGCAGGAAGCGGCGCAGATTATCTTCTTCCTGTTTATATTGGGTGGATCTATGAATGTTTTGACATCCACGCACGCAATCGATGCGGGAGTCGGCAGATTGATCCAAAAAATGCGGGGAAGCTCCATTGCGTTAGTGCCGGTATTTTGTGTTCTTTTTTCAGTTTGCGGTGCGACATTCGGTATGTGTGAAGAAACCATTGCGTTTGTACCGATCTTTGTTCCTATTTTTATGGCGATGGGCTTTGACTCCATGACCGGCGCGGGCATCGTATTGTGCGGCTGTGCGGCCGGATATGCGGCAGCTTTTTTAAACCCATTCAACGTAGGCGTGGCACAGGGGATTGCGGAACTGCCGCTTGGCTCCGGCATGGGATTCCGTATCGTCATGTTCATCTGCATGACGATCGCGACCACACTGTTTATGCTCGCGTATGCATTAAAAGTGAAAAAGAATCCGGAAAAGTCGCTGATGTATGAGGCAGACAAGCATCGTGAAAAATCCATGAATTTAGAGGATCTACCGCAATTCGGCGGAAGAGAAAAAGCCATTCTGACTGTATTTGCAGCATCCATCATCCTGTTGATCGTAGGCGTGGTAAAGTTGGGCTGGTATATTGACGAACTGGCGGCCTTATTCTTCGGAATGTCGATCGTAGTCGGCGTTATCGCAAAAGGCGTAGGCTTTAACCGTTATGCGGAATTATTTTCGCAGGGCTTAGCGGACATGGCAGCCGGAGCATTAGTTGTTGGTATTGCCAGAGGCGTGCTGGTCGTTATGACAGACGGACAGATCTTACACACGATCCTTCACGGTGCGGCAACCTTGCTTTCAGACCTTCCGGCGGCGGTCTCCGCTGTTGGTATGTATATTTTCCAGTGCCTGCTGAACTTCATTGTACCATCCGCATCGGGACAGGCTGCAGTTTCCATTCCGATCATGGCGCCGCTCGGCGATCTGGTGGAAGTCAGCAGACAGACCACCGTTATCGCATTTCAGCTTGGCGACGGCATTTCCAATATTTTGACACCGACCTCCGGATACTTCATGGCTGCATTGGCGGCAGGGAAAATCCCTTGGGCAAAGTGGGCAAAATGGATCCTGCCGTTGATCGGTATTCAATATCTGGTCGGATTGGTCTTTGTCATAGCAGCGCAATTGATAAATTTAGGACCGTTTTAATGATAACGCTTTGAACGAGGTGAGAGAAAGGAGAAGAAAATGGGAAAGAAGATTCCTTTATGGCAAGTTTTGCTTGTACTTTTGGTAACGACATTTAATCTTTGCTACTGCACGGGTCTTATGGAAGATCTTTTTGGACCGGCGTTCGCATGCGGATACGGTGATATCCATGTAGGTCTACTGATCTCGGTTGTTTTCGCATCTGTCATCGCGGCAGTGAACGGATGGAAGTGGTCTTATATCGAAAAAGGTATTTTGAACTGTATCAACAGCACGATGCAGTCTATTCTGATCATTGTCGTTACCGGTGCGCTGATCGGCTCATGGATCCAGGCCGGCGTCGTGCCGTCTATGATTTACTACGGATTAGGCATCTTAACGCCGGGGCTGTTCCTGATCGCCAGCGTGCTGATCTGCGCGCTCGTTTCGCTGTCGACCGGAACCTCTTGGGGAACCTGCGGTACGGTAGGCATCGCGTTAGTCGGCATCGGGAACGGTTTAGGCATCCCGACCGCGATCGCGGTCGGCGCGGTTATCTCCGGAGCGTACTTTGGTGATAAGATGTCTCCACTATCGGACACGACGAATATGGCTTCTGCTGTCGCAGGCGTAAATCTGTTTGAACATATCCGCCACATGGTTTATACAGTTACCCCGACAACCATAATTGCTCTGATCATTTACGCGATCATCGGTTCGCATTATTCCGGCAGCACAGATATGGCACAGGTAGAGGCGATGAGAGCCGGTATCCTGGAAAGCTTTACTGTCAGCCCGTTCCTGGTACTGCCGCCGATCTTTGTCATTCTGATGATCGCTTTCAAGACACCGGCGCTGCCGGGCATGCTCTTCGGCGCAATCCTGGGAAGTGTTTTTGGTGTCATCTTCCAGGGTACTTTTGTGGGAGATATTCCGGCTGTATGGCACTATGGATTTGAATTCGCGGATCCTGACAGTGTTATGCCGGAGCTGGTAGACCTTTTGACCAGGGGCGGTATGGACAGCATGATGTGGACCATTCTGCTGATGCTTTGCGCGTTGGCGTTGGGTGGTGTCATGGACAGCACCGGTATGCTCCGGACACTTACCGAGGCAATGATGAAGCATGTCAAGAGCCGAGGCGTGCTGGTTCTGATGACGCTGTGTACCGCGATCTTGTTCAACATCATCCCGGGTGATCTGTATATTTCTATCGTTATGACCGGAAGAATGTACAAAGAAGTGTTCGAAGACATGAGACTGAAGAGAAAGAACCTCTCCAGATGCATCGAAGACTCTTCTACACTGACATCGAATCTGGTACCTTGGAATGCGTGCGGCGCGTACATGCAGAGCGTATTCGGCATCCCGCAATGGGGAGCGGGCGGATATGCGCCATATGCGTACCTCAATCTGATCTGCCCGTTAGTGTCTGCCTTCTACGGATTCACGGGGATCACCATGGAAAAGATGACTGAAGAAGAGTACCAGCAGATCTTGATCGAAAGAGAAAAAGAAAAACAGGAAGAGCTGGAATCTCTGCAGGCATAATGCAGAACAAATCCATTTTACCTCAGTGTGTTAGAAGCAAACGGCT
>URWB01000085.1 GCA_900551415.1 uncultured Eubacteriales bacterium | reverse complement strand
CCAGAGCAAAAACGGCGGTTCTTCCTGGAGCAAGCCCGTGGTGCAGGCTTTACTTGCTGCACGGGGAATTACTGTCGGCGAGGGTACTCTGAAAAAAATTATGGCAGATTTAAAGAATCATTCCTATATTAGTGTCAGCCAGGGCAGGAGTGGTTCAAAAATCACAAAAAAAGGTCTGTATTATTTGCAAAGCCTTTAGGCGCTGTTTTGTCCTTTTCACACCGCGTACTTCTTTTCGAGCATCCAGCCGTTGAGTTTGATAAAGACAAACATGCCGACAAGCTGCAGCGCGGTCAAGATCGCAAGCAGGACTGCTTTGGGCAGAGGCGCGAAGCGCCACAGCAGAACATACACACCGGCACAGAGCAGCAGTAAAACGATCTCACAGACGCTGCCAGCCAGCAGGCTCGGGCTGCGATCCGCCGCAGCCTGCCGCCAGCCGCCGTATTCCACACTGAACATCACCAGACCACTGTACAGCCCTGCCGCCGTCAAAAGCGCACAGTTCAGCAGCAGGAAGCAGATGAACGCTTCGCCGGAGTGCATCGGCGGCAGACTGCGGCCGGCTGCCAAAAGCACGCAATACCCGTTGACCGCGATCAGCATCAGCGGCGCGATACGCCTGCATCCGCACTGCATGTGCAGCAGGACCTTTTGCCGCGCAGACAGCGGAAACAACTGATAGAACGGTGCATTCTCTCCGTACAGCATCGTATTGTCTGTCTCATACTGCAGGCGCGTACCGGTGCCGACGATCAGGATCGGGATCAAATACGCAGGCAGCTCCTGCACAACAAAGATGACGACCAGCAGCAGTGTCCAGAGGCATTGCTGCAGCACATCGCCTGCGCCGCATTGCCGCAGAAGCCACGTGTACATCTGCGCAGGTGTTTTACTTTGCGGCAGGATACTCGTCTTTGCAGCCTTTGATCCGCCGCGATGCGAACCGCGATATTCTGCAGTACCCCAATCAAACGTCCGGTAAGCGCCCCGCACCAGTAGCGGCGTCAGGACTGTAAGCACGAGCGTGATCAGCAGCAGCGGTTTCAGCGCGGCACCGACAGAGGCATGATATACCGGCACCAGCAGCGGCAGCAGCAGAACCAAAAACGGCAGGAGCAGAACGATGACCTCCGCCCAAGTGACCATGGACACCGTATGATTTTCTTCCCCGCGCTGATATGTCAGCGCCATGCCGATGCTGTACAAGGCGGTCGCACAGATTGCAAGCAGCACCAGCATCAGCAGTATCAACGGACTGTTCATCGCAAGGGTCCGCCAGTGAATGGTAATCGAGAGTGTACGCGCGATACAGATTTGGCTGAGCGTCAGAAGCAAAAACAAGCCGAAGGCTGTCAGGCTTCCTGTCAGGATCTTGCCCGCGAACACTTCCTTTTCGGTGAGTGGCAGGCTGCGGACAAAATCTCCTGTCGCCCCATAGCCGGTTGCGCCGAAAAGCATCCGATAGGTCTTGGCGAAGAACCACATCGACCCAACAAACACAAAGCCTCCTAAGACAAGTAAAAGAATGATTGCGCCTGCCATACTGCTCATCGCCAAAATCCCCGCGCAGACAAGGCAAATCCCGATCTGATTCTCCGCGAGCTTAGCGTGCAGCCTGCAGCATTTCCGGACATTCCGCATTTTCATGGCTTTCACCCCTTCCTCTCGATCTACCGCGCCGCTTCCTCACGAAACATCGCTTTGAGCGCTTCCTCCAGAGAACCGCCGTACTGCGCGCGCAGACTGTCACTAGCTGTAAACGTCTCTACGCGACCCTCCTTCAACACGATGACGTCATCGAACAGCCGCTCGATATCGTGAATCAAATGCGTCACGATCAGCATCGTCCCCTTGGGGTTGAAGTTTTCCAGAATCAGATCCAACACGTGCTCTCTGGCCTCTACATCGACACCGCCAATCGGCTCATCCAAAAGATACAGGCGCGCCCTGCGTGCCATGACGAGTGAGATCTGTAATTTATCAATCATCCCTTTTGACATTTCCTCCGGCGTCTTGCTCAGTCCGATCGCAAAGGTTGCAAGCAGTTCCCGGCACTTTTCGGCATCGAAATCCGCAAAGAAAATCTCATAGAGCCTCACAATATCGCTGACCAGCATTTTCTCCGGCAGGCAGCTGCTGTCCGGCAGATACGCGATGCATGCCTTTGTCTTTGCACCGGGCCGCAGGCCGTCGATGCTCACACTGCCCTCATACTCCGTATATAGTCCCGCAAGGATTTTGAGCATCGTCGTCTTGCCGCTCCCGTTCGGTCCGAGCAGACCGATGATGCGCCCCTCCGGGATCGCCAGACTGACATGATCCAGCGCCCGAATCCGGTCAAACTGCTTGCTGACATCCGACAGGCAGACGAGCGGCGTCGTTACCAGTTTTAAGTTTCTTTCAGTATCATAGCTGCGGCGTTCTTTCATGTTCCCCTTCCTTTCTGCGGTCTGTGACCGCCGTCCGCATCACGCGCGGCTTGGCGCTGCCGACCGCACTGCGCAATCCATATGCACTGCGCAATCCATACGCACCGCGCGCCGCCTTACGCCGGACCTCCCGTGCAACGTGCCCTACGCGCCCCGCACAGCGTCATCCGCACTTACACGAAAAAACGCCAGCATCTCTGCCTCGCTGAATCCCAGCGTCTGCATTTCTCTGCGAAACCGCGCCGCGGCCTCCTCCGCAAGCTGGCGCCGCATCGCGTCGATCTGCGCTGTATCCTTCGTCACAAACCGCCCGCTGGTACGCTCGGATACCAAAAGTCCCTCGCGCTCCAGCTCGTTCAGTGCCCGCTGCATGGTATTCGGATTCACGGAAAACGCGCCGGCAAGCTCCCGCACAGACGCGACGCGCGCCCCCGGCGCGAGCTCGCCGGACGCGATCGCTTCTCTGACTTTTTGCATGATCTGCATGTAGATCGGCATGTTTTCCTGCAGCTGTTTATCCATTTTTCCCGTTCCCTCCTTCTCTGCGCATGCCCCGCGCGAAGGCTCTGCACATGCGCTCATTTTTAAGCTTTCGCTTCAGAATTTCCAATTTCAGATTTCATATTTTCGCGCTTTTTGCTCATACTATGCTTAGACTCGGAATCTTGAAAATCTCTTTGAACAATGCGCCGTTTTAGCCTTGTGTATTATTGTACTATTTAACTAATACAATAATGCATGCAGGCCGATTTGTCAAGCAGAAATTTTTGCGCAATACATACCAAAGGTAACTTCAGTTGATAAAGGAGACTTTTTGATGAATGAACAAAATACGGCTCAGGCACAGAACCATTCTCTGAGCTTCACCAAGCTGACCGCCATGATCATCGGTTCGACCATCGGCGGCGGTATTTTTACAACGGCAGGCGATATGGCTGCAAGCGGTGCGCATACCGGCAGTGTCCTCATCGGCTGGACCATCTGCGGCATCGGCATGTTCTGCCTGATGATGTGCTTCTTCGGGCTCAACCGCGTGCGCCCCGATCTGACTAACGGGATCTACAGCTATGCCAAGGAGGGCTTCGGCGAATTTGTCGGCTTCAACTCCGCCTGGGGCTATTGGGTCAGCGCACTCCTGTGCAATGTTTCTTATACAACTTTGCTGTTTGGCGCGATCGGTCATTTCTTCCCGATCTTCGGTGACGGCAACAATCTGCTCTCGATCGTCTGTGCCTCTGCTATCATCTGGTTGCTCAACGCTCTGATTCTGCGGGGCGTGCAGGAGGCAGCCGCGCTCAATGTCATTACCACCATCGCCAAGCTGATCCCGATCCTGCTTTTTGTCATCGCCGTCATCTTTTTCGGCGCGTTCCGTCCTGCTGTTTTTATGGAGAACTTTTGGGGCGCGGACACGCCCGGCGCGCCGGATATCTCCACGCAGATCAAAGCGACCACCTCTGCAACCGTCTGGTCCTTCATCGGCGTGGAGGGCGCGGTCGTACTCTCCGCGCGCGCCAAGCATTCCGCGGACGTCGGCAAGGCCTCGCTGACCGGATTCCTCGGCATCTTCGCGATCTATGTGCTCGTTGCCATTCTCAGTATGGGCGTACTCCCTACCGAAGAACTCGCCAGCCTCAAAAGTCCGCAGATGGCAGGTATCCTGCAGGCGGTCATCGGCCCCTGGGGCGCCGCTATTGTCAACATTGGCGTGATTCTTTCGCTGGCGGGTGCGCTGCTCGGCTGGACGATCCTGGCCGCCGACTGTCCGTACTCCGCCGCGCGGCAGGGCGTGTTCCTCAAGGCTTTCGCGCGTGCCAACCCAAACGGCTCGCCGTCATTCGCCCTCTATCTGACCAACGGACTGGTGCAGCTGTTTCTGATCGTCATCTTTTTTAGCGCCTCCACCTATCAGGTCTTCTACACGTTCAGCACGACGATGATCATGATTCCGTACTTCCTGAGCGCGCTGTACTATCTGAAGGTCACGCTGCGCGGCGAAGGCTTTCCCCGCGGAGCAAAATCTCCTGCTCCCGGTTCTGACTCCGATGCGAACATCGCCGCACGCGGCGGTTCGCTGGCAACCGCTCGTTTCTTCGCGATCATCGGCACCGCCTACGGCATCTGGATGCTCTACTCGTCCGGATTGGAGCTGACTTTCATCGCCTGCATCCTCTACGCGCCGGGCATTCTCGTCTATGCCCTCGGCAAAAAAGAAAGAGGACGTCCGGTTTTCGAACGTCCTTATGAAATGGTCCTTGCAATCGCTTTGCTCGTGCTCGCGCTGATCGCGATCTTCATGATCGCCACAGGCCGCATCCGACCGTTTTAAGCTTTTGTCCCGCATCAACAAGGTATCTGCTGCGATCGGTTGATGCCCTGCGCCTGCCTGCTTTGTGTGAATCGTCTATCCGCAATACACGCTTCTTTCATACAGCGGCGGCTAGTCTGTTTCTGCACCGGCCTCCGCTGTGCTTTCTTCTTTCGGCACATGCGTGCGCGACGCTGCGGATTCTGTCTCACCTGGTTCCGGCCGCGGTTCCTGTACACATCTGCGCAGGTCAAACAGCGCCTTGATCAGACAGAATGCCAGAATCAAATAAACCACTGCCATGGTCGTGAAAAGATATCCCACCAGCGTAGGCTCCTGAGGTAGCAGTTCTGTCACGATGGTGATCACCGTCAAGATGACTGTCTGCCACGTCCGATACTTGAGCATCTTTCCATGCAGATCATCCTCCTCCGTCTGATATTTCTCCGCAATCGCCGCAAGATTGGTTACAAACTGAAATTGAAAGTAGATATTCATCACACTGATCAAAATATCCGCCAACAGCCATTTCCCCTCGATTTCGACAGATACCCAGCTCATTGCCCAAACGAAGGCATGCCACAAGGCCAGGATCACGCCGAGCGTCTTCAGCAGAGACAGCTCCCGTTCCTCTTCTTTCAAGCCTTCGATCGCCGAAAGAAAAAGCAGATATCCTACGAAAACCGGCAGCAGGTTGACCTGCCCGATGTTAATATTGATATATAAGAATACATACCCCAAGATTACTTTTGAAAGACTGCGCTGCAGCTTCTGATAGTCTGTTCTCATTTCGTATCCTCCTGTAACCGCAGCTCCAGTTCCGCCGCGCCTTTCCCGTTCAAATACAGTTCTGCCGCGTAGTACGCCGGAATTCTAACTTCTTCCTCGGAAGAAAGGCTTGTTCCGCCGCCGCCTAAATCGATCGATGGTCCCCAGCCCTTCCTTGTTTCCTGGCTGTCCCAAATGCGTCCGTCGCTGTCACTTCCGTTATACCCTGCCGCTGCTACCGGAAGATTCTGCGGTCTTTTTTCTCCTGTAAACGCCGGAGCCGCAGATAAGCCGATCTGCTTGATTTCATCTCTTTGCTCCGCATTTCCCAAATGCGTGCAGCTTACATTCTGCATGTATGTGATTTTTGTAAATTTCGCATGCGGCTTCGGCGTCGTATCAAAATAGCCCTGCGCTCCCCACATGACATCCCAGTCGGTCTCGATTCTACTGTCAATCTCATACATATACTGCACGCTGATCTGCGCCCGCATATCACAGGCTTCGCCGGTATAGATCAGTCCCGGCAGCTCGGTGCAGCCCCAACTCAGATCAAGTTCCGGCACGTCTATATAGCGAAAATCTTCCTGCGGGATCACCACCCAGCGTGCTGCTTCTCTTTGGACACGCAGTTCCTGCACGCCGAGATACATGGTCTGCTCCTCGGCAGCCAGGCCATCCGGCGGATACCGCAGGTGTACAACGAGCAGTCCGTCATAACGCTCGTCTCCGCTTTGCGTCAGATTATAAATGCAATAATCCTGCTGCGCGTCGGCAGGTACTTCCAGACCGCTGTCCCAATCCGGAGAAAATCCGTGATGCCGGTTTTCTTTGATCTCCTGCAATAGCTCGGCCTGCATGCTAATCGGCGCGCACATCGCCCGATAGGCGCCGCTTTGCTCCAATATGGCCTTTGCATAAGCGTCGAGCGCGCCCGCATAAGTCGTACATGGGATGCTTCTGGCTGATGCCAGATTCAGCTGTGTAAAACTCCCCTTGGCGTATGCCTTGGCCGGACTGGTCCCGACCGCCAGAGAAACCGCGAGGATGATCACAATACAAACGGAGACCAGCCCCATGCCGACCGGATATTTTTTGAATCTGGCGATTGCCTCGATGCGGCGGCGGATATTGCTGCCGCCGTTGTTGATACAGGTGCTGCCCGGTGTCCGGGCAAATTTTTCGTTTGCCATAGCTAGCAGGATTCTCCCGTAATCGCGCCGCGCCTCACCCTCCAGATGCTCCAGCACATATTGATCGCAGCGTGACTCCATATCATTCAGCGCGCGGTCGGCGCAGTAAACCAGCAGCGGGTTGCACCAGTGGATACAGCGCAGCAGACAGATCAACGCACTCCAAAAGGTATCCCGATGCTTCAAATGAAACAGCTCATGCAGCAGTACCTTTTCGTCCATCGCATCGGTGCTTTCTCCGCGCTCTGCCGCATATGCCTTGTCTTGGGTGGTGCTGTTCGCCTCCGCCCTTGCCGGAATGGCCAGCACCGGACGCAAGATGCCGCATACGAACGCGCTCGGCAAATCGCTGACCTCCACAACGCGGCAAAGCTTCAGATCATGTGCGTCCGCAATCTGCTCGATGCGCGCGAGGCGTTCCCCCTGCACCGTCCGTCCGCGGCGCAGAAGCTGGCGCAGGCTTATATAGGAAAGCATGTATTTCGCCGCGAAAAAAATCACGCCGGCAGTATACAGCACAAAGAGCCAGCCGCTCACTGTCGTCGGGATCGCCTTGACAAACGGCAGGGGGAAATAGACCTGTGTAAAGCCGAAATCTCCGCACCATGCCTTGAGCATCTCAATCGGGACCTGCCAGTGAACGAGCACATAGCGTCCATGATAGCCTGCCGGGAGCAGCAGCATCAGCGCGAGCACGCTCCAAACGGCAAACTGCCACTTCGGCGGCAGTTTGTCCTGAAACAGCGCTTTGAGCAGGAGCAGAAGCGCGGCGACGCCGGAGGCGGTCAGGGTTTGCAGTAAAAACGCCCATAAATCAAACATCCGCTACACCTCCATTTCATCCAGCAGCTTGCGCAGACGCTCCCGCTCCGCAGGCGTGATCTTCTCTTCTTTCAAAAAAGCCGCAATCAAGTCCCCCGTCGCGCCGCTGTAGACCCGTTCTACGAAGCTCTTTCGTTCCTGCTCTCGGCAGCTTTCCTGATCCGGCACCGCTCGGTATTGATGCGGCGTAAGCGTCTTGTCGATTGCCACCAGCCCCTTGCCTTCCATGCGTGTCAAATAGGTCAGTACCGTATTGCGGCTCCATCCGGTCTCCGGCTGCAGCCGCTGTACCAGCGTTCCCAGCTCCGCGCCGCCCGTCTCCCAGAGCGCGCGCAGCACCATCCATTCCCGTTCCGATAAGTTCATCTCTCATCCTCCTACAAGTGTAGTATCGCTTGCCTATATACTACAGCTGTAGTACGCATTTGTCAATCCCCTTTTCATCTGTGTTAGGATGGTTTTAACTTCCGGCGTTGAATCATTGAGCTGTTCCGACACAAGCGAGGCGCAGCCTGCAAGAAACTTGCGGAAGCGCACAGCATCGGTGATACTGCCTGCCCAAGAGACCATCAGATGACTAACACTTGACTTTTTGCGTATAATAGAATATGATTGTATTATAAACCAACACAATTATATTTGAAAGGAGTGCTTTTATGGCTACAAGTGTTATGCAGGTGCGTGTTGACGATGATCTCCGCGCCAAGGCTGCCGCTGTCTACGATGAACTCGGCATCGACCTTCCCACCGCTATCCGAATGTTTTTGAAACGCTCTGTCGTGGTAAATGGCGTTCCCTTTTCCATGACGCTGCCCAAGCAGGAATACAGAGCTGAGCGGGCGATCCGCGCCGTGCAAAGCCTGAGTGAAGCCGCACAGCAGAACGGCACGGCGGATATGTCGCTGGATGAGATCAATGCTGAGATTGCAGCGTCCCGTGCCGACCGTGCGTCAAGAAATGCTCGGAACGGAGCGTAACCATGAAATACTATGTTGTCCTTGATACGAATGTAGTAGTTTCCGCTTTATTTAACCTTTCCTCCGTTCCTGGTATTATTCTGCAAGAAGCTCTTGCGGGACGTGTGATTCCTGTGCTGCATGAGGATATTCTGGACGAATACAACGATGTTCTGCACCGCCCTAAATTTAAGTTTGACCGCCGGGACATTGAAATTGCGCTGACAGGTTTAATTAAGCGGGCTATCTTCTTGGATGCCGCCACGATTGAGGACTATGTGCCTGACCCCGATGACGCAATTTTCTATGAGGTGGTTATGGAAGCAAGAGAAACTACCGACGCCTATCTTGTAACCGGCAATATCAAGCATTTCCCGGTCAAGCCCTATGTGGTGACGCCCAAGGAGATGCTGGATATTCTCAACGAGAACGAAATCTAACACGCAGCTGACCATTTCTCCAATAGCGGGGAAATGGTCATTTTCCTTGAAAAAATCATTGAGCTTTAAGAACTTGCGTTCAAGCTCTCGTGTAATATATGTCATAACGCACCTCCGTATTTTTACGAAAATCTATGATCAATCATATTTTTTCATAATATTTCCGCTTCATCAAGCGCGTATACGCATGATGGCTTTTCACTTTTCTGTGAACACTCAAAAACGACGATGCGTGAGGTTTTATTCTGATCATTGACGCTTCATTTGTCAAAATCGGAATACAGCCCCAACTTCTCATCATCAGCATCAGGCATCGCGGCGCGCTGATGCAGCACGCAGCCGGTCAGTCCGCGGCGTGTGATTTCATCGTCAGTGCCAGCGCCCCTTTCGGGCAGTTTTCCGCGCACTTCATGCAGAGGATACATTCGGTGCGGTTGGCGCGCATGGCGAACGGCTGATCCGGCGCCACGTTCATAGGGCAGACCTTGCGGCACTTGCCGCAGGATACGCATTTTTTAGGGTCTGCTTCTACACGCATCAGCGAAAACCGGCTCGATGCCTTGAGGAAGATCGTAATCGGGCACAAATATTTGCAGAACGCGCGATTGTCGCGAAACGCGAAGGCTAGGGCGATGCCGACCGCGTAATACACTGCGTTGCCGATCAAAAAGCTGTACCACATGATGCGATCCTTGCTTTCGACATCAAAAATAAACAACGATGCGACAAACACCAGCGCAAGCGCAAAGGTCAGCCAGCGAAGTTTTCCTAAGCCCTCTTTGCGCGGTGCCTGCGGCGTCCGGTACGGCAGGAGGTCGAGTACCATCGCCGTCCAGCAGGCATAGCCGCACCAGCCGCGCCCGAACAGCAGCGGTCCGAAAATCTTGGCTACCACATAGTGGATCGTCGCTGCCTCGAATACCCCGAGGAACAAATAGTACCAAAAGCCTTCGATCTGCATATTTTCACCGCAGATGATGCCCAGATAGACCAGCATGTAGCTGCCGACGAGAAACTGCACGATATGGCGCGCATAGGGCTTTTGCTGCGCGAAGAGCGTCAGCCCCAGCGCCAGACTGCCGCCGATATAGCTGAAATTAAACAGATAGAAGAGATTGTCCTTGACCAGCCACAGGCTGACCGCAATGGTTTCAAAGATCGCCAGCATCAAAAGCGGCGCGGTATATTTTTTCAAATCTCTGCCTCCTTACCAAGACGTTTTTTCTTTATTCTAATGCAGGCGGCGGTATATCGCAACCATAAAAAAACGCAAAAACAGGTCGAAGGATTGTCAAAATTCGACCTGTCTTTGGAGGCGTGCTTTCACTGATTCGTTTTTAGAATAATTTTACAATGATAAACACTAAAATCATATTTGTTGCGATTTTCGAAAATTTTTCAAAACGCTTAGTGGTTGCTGCAGCCGCCATGTCCGCCGCAGCTGTGTCCCTGTCCTTCTCCATGGTGGCCGCAACTGTGTCCTGCCTCCCCATGTCCGTGTCCTTCCCCATGGTGGTTACATTGTACATTTGGATTGTACGCGAGGCTGCCGTCCAAAAGTGCCTGCACAGCCGCGTCCGCGCTGCCGCTGACACCACCGTAGAGCTTTACGCCTGCTTCCGCGAGCGCGGTCTGTGCGCCGCCGCCGATGCCGCCACAGATCAGCGTGTCCACGCCGCGCTGCATCAGGAAGCCTGCC
>URWB01000084.1 GCA_900551415.1 uncultured Eubacteriales bacterium | reverse complement strand
GAAACCTTAAAAGCCTTAATCTCTGAAAATAACAACACTGAAGCTCAGAACTATCTCAACAGCTATACATCCCAGCTTCAAAATATACGTCCTTTTATGACAGGTTGTTTAGCCGTCGATGCTCTTTTAACCTCTAAAGCACTCACAATGAAATCCAAGAACATTGACTTCAAATTCACTCCCTATCCCTTAAACAGCCTTCCTCTCTCCGCTCCTGATTTCTGTTCTGTCGTTGGGAATTTACTGGATAATGCAATCGAAGGCACCCAAAGAGTTCGATCTTCTGATTCACCTTTTATCTCTCTTGCTTTTGCGAGAACATACGATGTCTTTCATATTGTGTGTAAAAACACATGCAATCCTAAAACCATTCGCTTTGTCAATCATTCTTGGCTTTCGTCCAAAACAAATGATTCCCATTCTGAAATTCACGGTGTGGGTATCCATAGCATTGAACGAATTATCAACAACGCGCAAGGCTACTCAAGTTTTTCTGTCGATGGCTGTACATTTGTCGCCGAAGTGACCATTCCATTTCTAGATTTGAATAATTGAGGTAACAATATGTATGCTTTTTCTGATTGGGTTATCAGTTTGTTTGAAAAAAACGGAATCGTACTAAAACACAACCGTTCAACTTATGTCTATGGTCTTGACATTTTCCTCTATACTATTCTAAGTACCGTCGGATTACTTCTGATTGGTTATGTTTCGCATCATTTCTACGAATCCGTATTATTGATTATTCTTTTTTACACAAACCAAACCTATGGCGGTGGATTTCATGCCAGTTCTCATACAAAATGCTTTCTAACCATGACTCTTGGGTTAGGTGTTTACCTTCTCTCCTCCCTTATTAAAGTTCCTCCTTTCGTGTCTGTCCTTATCGCAGCTTTGAGTTTTCTGTTTCTCTATGTCCATCCGCTTGTCTTACACAAAAACAAGTCCTTTCTTGCCAGCAAAAGCAAACTGCTAGTGCAAAAATCCAGATGTATTCTTTCGCTGGAAATGATGCTGTTTATAACCTTGCTTCTTTTCAAAAATGAATACTATCTCCAAAATTTTTCAATCGCCTTGCTTCTCTGTGCCCTTTCAAGAAAAACTTCCATTCTTCTATCACAAGGTCAAGAGTATCGTCAGTAGCTCCATCGGATTGTCTACAATCTTCAAAATCACCACAATAGACAAAAAGCTCCAAACTATGTCGCCTTCTCACGCATAGATTGGAGCTGTTTAATAAAAACTATTTTTCTTAAAGCAAAGGAGAAAAACGCATGTATACCTATACTCCAGAACGAAAGTCCAAGATTGAAAAAGTCATTAAAGCCTTCGAGCCTTATATTCTCCAAAGTGACTTTTTCGATATTCTTTGGTCAAACAAGTTTGGATATCTTTTAGTAAAATCAATCGGACCGAAAATGGACGAAATGATGTGTCTGCATATTTCCTCTGACGCTGATTTATGTGAACGTCTGCTCGCCGATATCGCTTTTGACATCTTTATCCTTAACGAATCTGACCATTTCTTAGATGATGCTTCTCCTCTCGAACTACGCGTAATCCAAGAAACATGGGAACGCTATCTTCAATTTATTCCTGAATACAAATACATCTGTACTAAAATGCTTCAAAAAGGATATCGGTACTCAGGTATTTCAGAGAGCGACTGATTTTTCCTTTTCACATTTTATCCATTTTTCTTCACTGTAACATACTTTTGCGCAGGACTTTTCGGCTTATTGGGTATAGTCATACGAAGCGCACCACTTTCAATTAAAGGTTTAATATGTTTCTTTGCAAAGAATTTTGGGTCTTTTACACCAAAATACTCTGCAATTTCGTTCCTTGTTCTAGCCGTCATGCAGAATGTAAGAATCTGTTCAGCTTGGGGAGTAGCTTGGGGAGTGGCTTGGGGAGTAGCCCATAAGCTGCTATCGTATAGCTTAATATAGCACATAAAACCACATCTATGCAATCTCGTTTTGCTCATTCACTCCCATTTTACCCAAAGTGAAAGAACTTTTCTCCCCAAACAAGTCTGTTTCTTTTCGTTTTTTCTGTCCCATCGTATACCTGCAAGCAGGGCACACTGGTACCCTTATGTGCATCTGCTTGTTGGTGGCGTTGCCCCCAAACCCCCGTTCCGCACACTCCTTCGTCCTGCGGCTGCGCATCTTTCTGCGGAAAGACGCTATTTTCAAAAACCGTATCTGCGTAAAATGCCGTTATCGTTCCTGCTTTTTCTGTGCAGCGTCATCTCTTTGTTCCATTGGCTCATTCAGAATCCGCTCCACGTTCGCCCGAACGGTCAGCAGTTCGCGCATTTCGTTCTTTGCGTCTCTATACTCGGCATAATCCTTTTTTCGCTGCATTGTCAAGGCTTCATATTTCGTTTGCAGCATTTGAACAGTCGGGAGCTTCATCAGTTTTCACTCATCAAAAGCCTGTTTAGCCGCTCGATGAATCAAAATTTCCTGTTCATGCTCAACGAGAAATTTCTTGGCATAGCCGGACTTTTTATAAGCCGCATACGTTTCGCACGTTCTCAAGTAACCGAGAACATGCTTTTTCAGCTCCGCAATTTCTCGCATCTGTGTTTCTTCGTTTTTCACTCGCTTGCGCAATTCCCCATGTCGCAAAGTCGCCGCTTCCGTTTTCTCTGTCAATTCCGCAAGGTTTTGAATATGATGCTCTGAAAGATACGTCAGCGTCTGCGCCATCTGCTTGGCATTAAACACCTTCGCCCACCGCGCATAACCGCCGCCTTTGCCCTGTTGCAGCTTTGCCTGCACATCAACCAGCAGACTTACGCTTGCATGTTCAATCTTAGGCTTTTGTCCTTTTCGCCGTTCCTTCGGTTTCCATTCCAGCTTTTCATCCAACGCCGCGCGCAGCGTCTTTTCCGAATACTCCTCGCCCAGCGAATCAAGCCGCTTAAACCGAACCTGTCCCGGCGCACGAGCGCTCATGCGCTTCCCGCGCTTAATCTCCCAGCCTTTTTCCCTCAATGCAGAAAGAAGCGCATCGAAATTCTCCGGCTTTTGCCGCATGATTTCATCAATGGTCGCCCGCATTTCTTCCCGCTGTGGCTGCTTGGCTCTATCACCCAACCACTTGTCATAGGTCAAGGTCGTATGTTGTGGCTTCTCAATGATCGACAGCCCATTTTCCACGCATAGTGTATCGCTCAATCTACCCAGCGCACGTCCGCTCCCTAAAAAGTCGCGGAATTTTCGGTCGCAATCCAGATTTACCGCTGAAAAAATAATATGCGAATGGAAAGAATTTTGTCAAGGATTATTTTACCGTTATCTCAATTTCATGTAAGTCTGGTTATTTTGTCCATAAACAATAGCCTATTGAAGAAAACACCTCACCTTAGTTTTTCCTAACAATCTTACCTAATCTTGGTCGAATCACGAAAGGCCTACATTTACAGAACAAATTTCGCAAAGCTGTTTCGTGGCAGTCAAGACGGCAAACAGGAAAACCTGCCTGCCGTCCTTCTACTCACTTTCATTTTTACACTAGCTTTTAGAGTTTACATAGAATTCGGAATAATCTTAGATGATGTTTACAATCTTTTTTTCATAGGATTATCTACTTTTTTTCTCTGCAATTCACGAAATCTTTCAGTCGTATATGTATGGTCATCCGCTTTATATTGGATTAATATTGCCTTAATTTCGGCAAATGGAATTATGTATCTGGTATATGTCGTATAGTTATGCCAGATATCAATCCGTCCTCTCCCATCTTCAAATACTTGATAATAGTCTAACGCAATCCATGGATCTTTCTCATCACCATACAACACTAATCTGCCCGACACTCGCTTTTTTTCTCCATAAACCGTAACATATACATCATCAGCAAGTTCAGAAGCCTCAAAAACTGTATCTGACAAACTACTCTTCAGTTTATCTGCATATAGCTGCCGTGCCTTTCTCCATCCTCTCAGTTTTACTAAAGCAAAAGCAATTCCTACTCCGACAATAATCGCCAAAATGCACTTTAATCCGGTCACTTCAAGCCCAGCACTCTCGGAGGTAGGCCAAACTACCTCCAGAAACAAATTGATTATGTAACTTATAACTACACAAGCCCCTAAATGAACAGTCTCACTCATCGCAAAAGAACGCGCCGATCTAAACCTTCGATACGCAAATATCGTGCAAAATCCAGGTACATAATAGATTAAGAGATAGGGAAGATTATTAACAATTTCCTTAATCAAAGACATTCACTCACTCCTTGATATCTGTACTAATAATTGGCGGATTTCCTCCATCACCTTTACCGCCAGGGCCTTCTTCATATACAGTTGTGTATCTGTTCCTAATACGAGACTTCTTATTCACTCGTTTGAGGTATAGCGCAGATCTCCTATATTTATATTTTGTACTTTTACTTATGTGTAAAGATCTCAATTTGTTTTGCCGAAGATCAATATCATCGCCTGCTACAGTAACTGTTTTTGTCAAGGAATATTTTCAGAGTTTTGCGCTCTTATCCTTCTGTTCAAAAGATTTTTTGTATATATTCATCGAGCACATCGCCTTGACAACCGCCTCAAATCCCCCTATAATTCCTTATGGCGTAAGCCTCAAACTGCATAGCGTAGCGAAAAGCATCATGCCTTTGCGCATGGGAAGCCGGGTGAGAATCCCGCACAGGACCGCTGCTGTATTGGCTGAGCGGCTCTCACGACCCTTTGGGTCAGTCACTGGGGTGTAAGCTCTGGGAAGGCGAGAGCGTCTGCTATGAAGCCTGAGTCAGAATACATACTTTTTGCGACAATCAAGGGTCTTCCCGGTCTCGGAAGAGCTGTTTTTTCTGTACCCAAATATCCCGTTTTTCCTGACGGCGGCGGGTTTGTTTGGCGCGCTCAAAGCACTGTGCCGACCGAAAAAGATTGTCGATGCAGTGCTTTTTGTCGTCTTGCGCACCAAATAAAAGGAGGAATAATCCGAATGAAGAAACTTGTCTCCCTGCTGCTTATGCTGGTGTTTGTGTTCTCGCTCTCCTGCGCCATGGCCGAGGGCAAAAAGCACGTCGAAAACCTCATCGTCGGCACGACGGCAGCCAACAACACCTTCAACATGACCACCCAAAGCGACGCATTCGGTCGCATGAATTACAACGGTCTGACGCAGGGCAACTACGTCTATCGCGACGCGAACGGCGATTTGCAGCCCTATTTTTTCACCAGCTACGAGATTTCGGAAGACGGTAAGGTGCTGGATTTCACCTGGCATAAGGGCGCGATCTGGCATGATGGTCAGCCCGTGACCGACGAGGATATCATCTTCACCTTCGAGTTCCAGCGCGACGTGAAGAAGGTCGGCGGTCTGTCCAATCTGGTCAGCGTGGAGATCACCGGCGAAAACGCGGCGCGCCTGACCTTCTCCCAGCCGGACGTGTATTATTACCTCAACACCTCCTGCATGAACACGGCATGCATCTATGCCAAGCACATCTGGGAAGGCATCGAGGATTATTCCCACTACACCGGCGAGGACGCTGCCATTGGCTGCGGCCCGTACAAGCTGGTGGGCTACGATGTGGATTCCCAGACCTCTTACTATGAGGCCGTGCCGGAGAACGCGTTCCTCGGCGAAATCACCGTGGACAAGGTGACCGTGCAGACCTACGCGGATCAGGCGAGCCTGATGATGGCGCTGGCAAGCGGCGAGTGCGACGCGTATTACAACTACGCCAACCCGATTGAAGCGACACTGATCGACAGCTTCACCGGTATGGACGGACTCGACATGGGCGAAAGCCCGTTCGCTGGCAGCTATCAGATGCTGTTCGGATGCAGCCGCACACCGGGCGACGACGTGAATTTCCGTCAGGCGATTGCCTACGCCATCGACTACCCGACCGCGGCGACCGCCATCAACGGCGAATACGGCAAGCCTGCCAACCGCGGCGTGCTTGGTCCGTCCTTCAAGGGCTTTGACGATTCCATCGCGATGCTGGAGTACAACGCGGAGACCGCGAAATCCATGCTGGATGCGGCGGGCTATGTCGATGCGGACGGCGACGGCTGGCGCGAACTGCCGGACGGCGGCAAGATGGATCTGTCCGTCATTCCGCAGTATTCCCGCAGCATGGAAGTCCGCTCCCGTCTGGGCGAAATCGTCTGCAAGTCCCTCCAGAATGTCGGCGTGAACTGCCACATCGACGAGGAAGCCATCGCTAACAGCGAGATTTGGGAAGATAAGGTGACCAAGGAGGAATACGACATCTCCATCACCTTTACCACCTCTGGCATGCTCTATTCCACGCCGTTCCGCTACATGCTCGCCGAGCTGCGCGACGGCGATTCCGGCTGGCACTGGGGCAGCTGCCATGATCCGCGTCTGAAGGAATACTACTACGCGATGACCGAGGCCATCAACGACGAGCAGTATATCGAAAACAGCCGCAACCTCCAGCACCTCGCCGACGAGGAGATGTTCGGTCTGACCTTCGCGTGGCAGACGGGCTTCTTCCCGTATCGCACCGACAAGATTGAAGGCTGGGATAACTGGCAGAGCTGGGGCGTCATCAATGCCAGAACCTGGTTTGACCTGACGGCGAAGTAAGCATATCTGAATTTGGGGACTGACAAATCCTTGATCTTGGGGCTTGTCAGCCCTTTTCTGCTATAACGGGAGTGATTTCCTTTTGTTCAAACACATCCTCAAGAAAACCCTCATCGCCATTGCGACGATCTGGCTGATTATCACCATCAGCTTCACGCTGGTGCATACCATGCCGGGCGACCCGATCATCTTTCTGATTGGCGAAGAGGAATACTATTACCTGCTGGATAACAACCCTGCCTATCTGGAACAGGTCACGGAGAAATTCGGTCTGAACGACGATCTGCCGACGCAGTACGCGCGCTACATGAAAAGCGTGCTGACGCTGGATTTCGGTCTTTCCTATACCAACCAGAAGCCCGTCATCGAAAATTTCCGTTCCGCCGCGTATTGGACGCTGCTGCTCTCCGTTCCGACGCTCATCATCTCCTGCATTCTCGGCGCGGTGCTCGGCATTCACGCGGGCATCCGCCCCGGCGGTCTGTTTGACCGCATCGCCACGCCGTTTTTCCTGTTTCTGAATACCATTCCTTCAAACTGCCTGAGTCTGCTGCTGCTCATCGCGTTCGCCTACAAGCTCAAGTGGGTGCCGATCAACGGCATGGTTTCGCCCGGTCTTTCCGGCGCGGCGCGGACTGCGAGCATCGTCCGGCACATGATTCTGCCGCTGTGCATTTTGATTCTGTTCCGCACGTCGGGTGATTTCATGCTGATGAAAAGCACCGTCTCCCAGATTCGGCAGGAGGAATACATCCTCACCGCACGCGCCAAGGGCATCGGTCAAAACAAGGTACTCTTTCGCCATGTGCTTAAAAACGCGCTCGTGCCGTATTCCACATCGCTGTGCATGCAGCTGGGCGGGCTGCTCTCCGGCGCAATGGTGGTCGAGGTCGTCTTCGGCTGGAAGGGCATGGGACAGATGATGTACAACGCCGTATCCTGCCGCGACTTTGCGACCGCGCAGTTCTGCTTCCTGCTTTCGGCGCTCTGCGTCGTGCTCAGCAACCTGCTGGGCGATATCGTCGCCGCGGCGATCGACCCGCGCATTCGGGAGGAGGCGGCAGAGCGTGCGTAAAAAGCATAACCCCGCCGCTATCGCAGGCTGGTGCATCATTTTGGCGTTCTGCCTGATTGCGATTTTCGCGGATTTCATCGCGCCGTATGACCCCTCTGAACTGGGCACGGCGTATCTCAAGCCCAGCGCGGAGCATCTGCTGGGGACGAACGATTTGGGGCAGGATATTTTCAGCGAGATGGTTTACGGCACACGCGTGTCGCTGCTGCTCGGCGTGTTTTCCGCACTGCTGGTTTCGCTGATCGGCACAGCTTTGGCACTTATCGCCGGATACTTCGGCGGTACGGCGGATAAAACCATCTGCGCTGTGATCGACGTTGCGATGGCAGTTCCGTCCCTGCCGCTGACGATGCTGCTGATTGCCTACCTCAAGAGCGGCATGTTCAGCCTGATTCTGGCGATCAGCATCACCGCATGGACGGGCACGGCACGCATCCTGCGCACGCGCGTCAAGCAGATCTGCGAACTGCCCTATATCAAGATTGAAAAGGCGATGGGCGTTTCCGCGCCGGTCATCATGGTGCGCCACATTTTGCCCAACCTCAAAGATATCCTGCTCACGCGCATGGCGCTTTCCGTCTCCGGCGCGATGACGACGGAATCCGGATTGAGCTTTCTCGGTCTGGGAACATACGGTCAAAAGAGCTGGGGCAACATCCTGCATTTTGCTTTCTTCCGCAACAGCATTCTGCGCAAACAGATCTGGTGGTATCTGCCGCCGATCATCTGCATCAGCGTCGCGGTGATGGGCTTCATGCTCGTGGGCTACTATGGCCGGCAGAGAAGGGAGTGATTACTGTGGAAAATGCGATTTTGGATATTCAAAACGTTTCCGTCCGCTTTGCCAACGGCAGTGCCGTACAGGCGGTTGAACAGGTCTCCCTCTCTGTCTTTCCCGGCGATAAACTCTGCATCATCGGCGAAACGGGAAGCGGCAAGAGCATCCTTTTGCTCTCCGTGCTGCGCCTGCTTCCGGCAAGTGCTGTCGTCAGCGGCGACGTGTGCTTTCACGGGCAAAGCCTGTTCGCCCTTTCGCCCAAGCAGATGGATGGCGTTCGCGGCGGTCAAATCTCCTATGTGCCGCAGGGAAGCGGCAACGGCATGAACCCGCTGCTTTCCGTTGGATTTCAGGTTGGCGAACCGCTGATCGCGCATCGCGGCATGAATAAAAAACGGGCGATTGCCCGCGCGGTGGAGCTGATGCGCCGCTTTCATCTGGGGCGTGAAGAAGAACTGGCGCGGCAGTACCCCTACACCCTGAGCGGCGGCATGCGCCAGCGTGCGCTGATTGCGATGGGCATCAGTGCCGACGCGGAGCTTCTGCTCTTTGACGAGCCGACCAAAGGGCTGGACGAAGCACGCATCCGTCTGGTCGCTGACACGCTGAACGAGCTGGACGGGCAGACGATGGTCTGCGTCACGCACGACCTGAGCTTTGCGCGCGCCATCGCCAATCGCATCGGTGTGATGTATGCGGCGAATCTCATCGAGGTCGCCGACGCGGACGAGCTGTACGCCCATCCGCAGCATCCCTATACGCGCGATATGCTCGCCGCCATGCCGGAAAACGGGCTGCATTTCCGCCCCGGCTATGCCCCCGCGCACGACGATACGCGCGTGACCGGCTGCAAATATCGAATGCGCTGCCCGAATTGCAGCGAAAAATGTGCCGAAATGCCGCCGATGACGGACGTGGACGGCCACAAAGTGAGGTGTTGGCAGTATGTGTGAAACCATCATGGAGGCTGTTTCGCTGACCAAGCACTTCCGCAGCGCGGATAAGACGTGGTTCACCGCGGTGGACGGCGCGTCGATTTCCCTGCAAAAGGGCAAAACGCTCGGTCTGCTTGGGCAGAGCGGCAGCGGCAAATCCACGCTGGGACAAATGATGGTCGGCTTGCTCAAGCCCGATTCCGGCGAGCTGTTTTTCCATGGCAAGCTGCTTAGCTATCCCATTCGAGGGCAGGCACGCCGCAGGATTCAGATTCTCTTTCAGCACCCGGAGGTTTCGTTCAATCCCCAGCTCACGCTTCGACAGAGCCTGGTTGAACCATTCAAGTTGATGGGCAAACCGTTTGACGACGGGGCGATTCTCTCCGTTATCGAGCCGTTCGGCCTACACGCCGAGCATCTTGCCCGCTATCCCGGCGAACTTTCCGGCGGCGAATTGCAGCGTGCTGCGCTGGCACGTGTCACCGTGCTTGAGCCGGAGATGATCCTGCTCGACGAGCCGACCAGCATGCTGGACGTGATTACGCAGGCGCAGATGATCGACTTCCTGCGCCGCTATCAGCAGCATCATCAGACCGCCTATCTGTTCATCACGCACAGCACGGCGCTTGCCGAGCAATTCTGCGACGAGATTGTGAACATGGAGGACGGGCGGCTGGGTACGCTTGAGGCTCCGCCTCAAACTCCAGTCGGAACCTGAGGTTCCGGCACCTCCCGCTAATCGACCGCTTTGCGGTCGATAGGAAAAACGATAGATATAGGTTTAGAGAAGGTATTGAATTATGAAACGAATTGCGATTGTGGCCTGCGAAAATTCCAACACGGTCTGCGCGGGCTGTGCCTGTTTGAACGCCTTTTACGACCGCCGAAAGTCCTTTGAGCGTTACGCAGGCGAGGAGCTTCGGCTGGTGGCGTTCATGCGCTGTTCCCACTGCGTCAAGAACGGCGACCCGATGCAGGATGCGGGCTTCGTGGAGAAGCTGGAGCGCTTTGTCAGCGAGAGCGTGGAGATCGTCCATATCGGTCTGTGCGGCGGACGCACGGAGGAAACCGCATGCCCCGGCATGGCGAAAATGGCGGCAGCCTTCCGTGAAAAGGGTTTGACCGTCGTTTGGGGGACGCACTAACTCTTTCAGTCGCGCTAACGCGCGCCAGCTCCCTCTTAGAGGGAGCCTTTTACGCCGAAATAACGTCATATATAAATAAAACCTCCCTCATCGAGGGAGGTGGCACGACGAAGTCGTGACGGAAGGAGTTCACCACGCATTCCCCGTTCACCATGCAGGAAGTGCGTGGTTTTTCTTATTGTTTTATTTCAGTT
>URWB01000083.1 GCA_900551415.1 uncultured Eubacteriales bacterium | reverse complement strand
ATAGGGAAAAAGGTCTTGGAAGAACGATTATGCCTTGTAAGATGCCTATGCATCCGATAGAAGGAGCGATGACAAAAAATCTTACTGCTATGCCTGCGTGTATACTAGATAAGGACATTGCAGGGGTTAAGTTTATCGGTGGTTATTCAACAAACTATAGTAAGGGACTCGATTATATTTACGGTCTTCAAATCCTAGCAGATTTGGACACAGGTATACCAATTTCAGTAATGGATTGTAATTGGATTACTGCTATGAGAACATCTGCAGTAACTGGTTTTGGAGCAAGATATTTAGCTAATAAAGACAGTGAGACGCTCACAATAATCGGTTGTGGCGCTCAGGGTCGTAATTCAGTGCATGCATTATTTTGTGAACTTACTGAAATTAAGAAAATATATGCTACTGATATTTTAGAAGAATCATTAGACAGCTTTGCTGCTGAGATGTCCTCCGCATATGATGTGGAAGTAGTCAAGATTAAAAATTTAGAAGAAGCCATTTGTGATAGTGATATCATTGTTTCGGGGATTCCTTCAGATAAGACACCAGATCAACAGGTTATAAAAAAAGAATGGTTAAAATCTAATTGTACAGTATTTCCAGTGGATTTAGGAGTTACATTCTTTGATGATGCAATCAGCGATGAAGTGTTTGATAAGTCTTATACAGATGATCACGCACAATTCTTGCATTTTCAGAATGATGATTTCTTAGTAGGGTTAAAAAAACTACCCGTAGAATTCGGGGATATGCTTACAGGTAAATATCCTGCTAGAGAAAACCATGATGAAAGAATTGTTTCCGTTCCCCCTGGAACGGGTTTGGCTGATCTTATTACAGCTGCTGCAGTATATGAACTTGCTACGGAAAAAAATATAGGAACGATTCTTCGATTGTAAAAAAACGTCAAATTATGCGAACATAGTATATGAAGAAAAGCAGTTTGCTTCTAGCTATGTGAATTATAAATAGGGCATGAAAAGTTGATTACACGCGCTTTATAGCGCAATCTTTTGCGGGAAGGCTTCGTCCTTCAAAATACCCCACATTTTATCGATATAGGCGAGGGTATAGAAGTTTTCGTAATAGTGGTAGTAAAACGCGCCCTTAAGCGTCATCTGATAGATGCCGTCTTTTTCGACAGCAAAGCCGAGCAGCTTGGCAAGCTTCAGCTCGAAACCGTATGCTTTTTTGAGTGAAATGCCAAAGAAACTTTCAAAGGCCGCGGCATCAACGCGGGTGCTGTACGCGGTCCAGAACAGGTAGTACAGCATCCGCTGGCGCGGAGAGAAACGGAGCGTCAGCGAGGTCGGAAGCTCACCTTCGGCGATTCTTTTGCAGTATGCTTCGACAGAAAACGTGTTGACCTTGAACTGGTTTTTAAGCAGGGTGGTTGCCGAACAGCCGAAGCCCAAAAAGTTATCCCGCGTCATGGAGGAATAGCTCGCGTTTTTGTCGGCGGAGAAGGTCCAGATGGAGCTGCGGATATAGCCTTGTGAGCTGCAGTAACAGGTGATTTCGTTCAGAAGCGCCTGTTTTTCTTTTTTTGACATCGCGGAGACTGTGCCGGAAGTGAAGGTAAAGTCAATGAAGGGATAGATCGCGATATGATTCGCGCCGCTTTGAAAGGCGGTGTCGATATCATTTTTTAAGTCTGTGAAGGTTTGAGACGGCAGCGCAAAAATAAAGTCCATGGAGACTGTTTCAAACGGGACTTCGGACAGCGCGCGTTTCATGGCCGCGGCATCGACCGCGGGCCTTCCCAGAATATCCTGATACTTTGACGCAAAAGACTGCACACCAATGCTGATTTTATTCACACCGGCCTCTTTCAGAATGGAAAGAAGCGCGGGCGTTACGTGATCCGGATGCAGTTCTATTCCAATTCCCTCGGTGATGACAAAGTGCTCGCGGACAGCGGCGATGATCTCTTCGAGACGATCCGCGGCCAGCGTCGGTGTCCCGCCGCCAAAGTAGAGACTGGTTACTTCTTTTTTGCCCGCATACCGGCTTCCGACCAGATGAATCTCCTGCAGGAGAGCATCCAGATAGCGGTCGCAGGATTCCCGATTGTACAAGACTTTGCAGTAGGGACAGAAACCGCAGATGTTCTCACAAAAAGGAATATGAATATACAGGCCGAGCGAATCGCAGTCTCCATAAGGCAGTTCACGATCATATTCATTTTGAAAAAGAAACGGTTTTGTCGAACGTGTCAACCACATCCTTGTAAGATTTGTAATGATACTCATAATACTGTTCGCTGTGCCTTTCGCTGTTTTTTCGATTCGTCTAAATATATTTTAAATACGTCATCAGCATTTCCAAAATGATCTTTGGATTCCCGCTGAACAAAAGGGTGTATTCCGCGACAAAGAAATATCCGCATGCTTCACAGAGACCGGGCACTTCGATGCAGCGCCCGCAGATCGAGAGTTTACCGTTTTCCATGACAACGCACTGATGACAGGGGGTAGGAAAACTGCCGGTGACCAAATAGGGGAATGCGCTTCGCAGGTTAAACACCGGAACGCCGGCTTTCATCATTTCGGTTATGATCTCGCAGCACTCTGCCTTTTGTGTCTGAGAAAGCGCCAACTGTCGAGTGTCCGGATACGGGGTATGAAAATTGAAGGAAACAGCGCGGATGTTCGGCGTATCTCGGGCGGTCAGACAGACATGGCGCACAGCATCTTTGTTGACGCGGTTGATAGCCATGTAAAGACAGATATTGTCAGAGACTGCGTTTTGAATGTTTTGCATGATGGTGTCGTAGGTATCACCGCGAATGGCGTTGTGCCGCTCGCGGTCACCGTCCAAACTGAGCAAAATCAGGTCAGCTTCCGGAAGCTCGAGCGGAAAAGTGCCGTTGGTGACAACATTGACAATCAGAAAACCCATTTTCTTTGCTTCGATGACCAGCTCCCGCAGGGAACGGTCACCGTCATGCCAGAGGAAGGTTTCACCTCCGCAAAAGAAGAGAATGCGCACGCCCATATCGTAAAGCTGCTTCATCTCTGCACGAATCTGCGCGTAGGGATAAAGAACCGCGGTAATGTTGTTGACCGAACAGTGCCTGCACTGCAAATTACATTTGTCAGTGAGAATGATGGTGCCAAGAATCGGTTCTCTTTTTTTGAACAGGATTGTCCGAACGCCGAATTTCGCGAAATGGAAAAAAGAAGAAATTTTCATATTGTCCCTCACTTTTCTGTAAGCTTGCCCGTAGGCGTGCTTTACAACAGTCTACCATGATCCCACGCGCGCCGCAATACAGGATTTGTTGCGACGCGGATTCTGAACAAATCTTAAGATACAGCTTTCGCTATCACAGGCTTCACAATCTGTACCCATGCAGCAATTCATCCCAAGATTCATGCAATTCTTCCCTAAAGCAACAAACACTTGATAAAAACAGCTATAATTAGGAAAAGGTTACTTTATCATGATAAAGTGGAGGGTACGGCTATGAAAGAAAAAAGAAAAAGAAATTAGCTCTTCGGCTGCGGCTTATGCCGGTCCTGCCGGAACTCGATCCTGCATGTTCTCCGCGCCCACTGATGCCGGAAGCCGCAGCCTCGGGCACGATCTCCGTTACTGCTTTCCGGTGATTTCAAAGCTTGTTAAATGTTTATTTTATCAAAACCCCATTGAAATGGAGATGGTTAAGGTGTATAATATTTTAGCTGAATTCGTTAATCAATTTGAAATTTTTAATATACGGAGGACAAAAATGAAAGTTTTAGTAATCAACTGCGGCAGCTCGTCCTTAAAGTATCAGGTTTTGGACATGACGAACGAAAACCTGCTCTGCAAGGGTCTGGTTGAAAGAATCGGCATGGACGGTTCTGTGATCGGTCACGAAAAGATCGGTCAGGATAAAATTAAAACCGAAGTACCGATGAAGGACCACAAGGATGCCATCGCGCAGGTACTCGCAGCAATTCAGGATCCGGAACATGGTGTTGTAAAATCCATGTCAGAGCTCGGCGCTGTCGGTCACAGAGTCGTACATGCGGGCGAAAAGTACGCGAAGTCCGTACTGATCACAGAAGAAGTCATCAAGGCTCTGCAGGAGTGCGTACAGCTCGCGCCGCTGCACAATCCACCAAACCTTCTGGGTATCGCCGCTTGTCAGGAACTGATGCCGGATACACCGATGGTAGCGGTTTTCGATACGGCGTTCCATCAGACGATGCCGCCGGAATCCTATATTTACGCGCTTCCGTATGAATACTATACGAAATACGGCATCAGAAGATACGGCTTCCACGGAACCTCTCACAAGTATGTCGCGGAAAAGGCGTCCCAGATGCTGAACGTAAATCTGGATGACCTCAAGATCATCACCTGCCACCTTGGCAACGGCGCGTCTGTATCCGCGATCAAGAGAGGCAAATGTATCGATACCTCCATGGGCTTCACGCCGCTGGAAGGTCTGGTTATGGGAACGCGCTGCGGTGACATCGACCCGGCGATCGTAACTTACATCAGAGAAAAAGAAAACCTGCCGCAGGGCAAGGCGAACGAAATCCTCAACAAGAAATCCGGCGTACTCGGCATTTCCGGCGTATCCAGCGACTTCAGAGATATTGAAAACGCTGTAGCGGAAGGAAACGAAAGAGCTGCGCTGGCCTTAAAGGTTTTCGCGCATAAGGTAAAATTCTATATCGGCGCTTACATCGCGGAAATGAACGGTGTTGATGCGATTGTATTCACAGCGGGCGTCGGCGAAAACGACGTCACGATGAGAGAACTGATCTGCAACGAGATGGGCAACCTCGGCATTAAGCTTGACCTTGTCAAGAACAAGGTAAGAGGCAAGGAAACCATCATTTCCATGGATGATTCCAAGGTAAAACTGCTGCTGATCCCGACAAACGAAGAGCTGATGATCGCCAGAGACACCTACAATATCGTAAGAGGCCTGAAAAAGTAACAAATTCCGTCTATTACAGTAAATTTATTGTTGACAAACAGTGTATTTTCAGTATATACTTTAATAGTTGACGATTAAAAAAGATTTCTATAAAGACGAGATTTACCATAAGGAGGTGTACGATATGGCAGTGCCTAAACGCAAAACTTCTAAAGCCAGAAGAGATAAGAGAAGATCACCGAACATGAAGATGACTGCACCTGGATTATCTATTTGTCCACAGTGCCACGAACCGAAGCTTCCGCACAGAGTGTGCCCGAACTGCAACTACTATGACGGAAAAGAAGTAGTCGCTACAGAAGCATAAACAATCGGAAGCGTTCCATGATTGAATTAAAACGGCAAGTCTTTAAAAGATTTGCCGTTTTTGGTATGTCTATACGAGTTGATATTCCCGCAGAGCTTCGTAGAGTCTGTATTGTGTTTTGTTGCTCGGCGGACAGAGCGGCAGACGGTATTCCAACTCGCAAAAATCCATAAAGTGCAGGGCTGCTTTGACCGGAATCGGATTGACCTCGCTGAATATCACGTCGATCAATGGTTTGAGCGCGACCTGTGTTTTGCCTGCCTTCTGAACATCGCCCGCGAGATAATCGTGGATCATGCGGCTGTATTCGGCAGGGATGATATTGGATACGGTTGAGATACATCCGCGGCCGCCCAAGGAAAGAACCGGTACGGTTTGGTCATCGTTACCGGAGTAAATGCTGAAATCATCGCTGATATGCGCGGCGAGCCCGCAAATCTGTGAAATGCTGCCGGAAGCTTCCTTGAGACCCACGATGTTCGGATGCTCCTTGAGCTTGCCAACCGCCTCCGCGTCCATATTAACACCGGTGCGGGAAGGAACGGAATACATGATGATCGGTGTGGAAACAGCGTCCGCGATTTTTTCAAAATGCGTGATGAGACCGGCTTCCGTACATTTGTTGTAATAAGGCGTGATGATCAGTAGACCGTCAACACCGAGCGTCTCCACCTCCTGTGTCAGTGCCAGTGTGCTTTCAGTACAGTTTCCTCCGGTTCCGGCAATGACCGGAACTCTTCCCGAGACCAAATCGACGGTAAACTTGGTGAGCTGTGTCTTTTCTTTGGTTGAGAGCGTAGAGGCTTCGCCTGTCGTACCACAGACAACGAGCGCGTCGATACCTTGCGCGATCTGCCATTCAATCAGTTTTCCCATATGGACGTAATCGATCTTACCATCCTTAAATGGTGTGATCAGGGCAGTAGCCGCGCCGCTAAACAAAATCAAAGGATTCACCTCCGTTAAAATGAAAATCACATAAATGACTTACTTATCTGGATTTACTAACATTTATATGAAGATCACTTAATATTGTTGAAAAAATACCACAAAAGTGGTAAAATTAAATGTCATAGAGTCATGAAAAAAATGAAAAGCATACATATAAGATAGAATCGAAAAAGACAAAGAGAGGTATTTAAAATGACAGAAAAACTGAGAGTCGGCATCTTAGGCGCGACAGGCATGGTAGGACAACGCTTTATCTCATTGCTTGAAGATCATCCATGGTTTGAGGTTGTGACCCTCGCGGCGAGCGGACGCAGCGCCGGACAGACCTATGAAAAGGCGGTAGAGGGAAGATGGAAGATGGATACGCCGATTCCGGAGGCAGTCAAAAAACTCGTGGTGATGCATGTGAATGAGGTGGAAAAGGTCGCGGAAACGGTGGACTTCGTGTTCAGCGCGGTCGATATGAGCAAGGATGAAATCAAGGCCATCGAGGAAGCTTATGCCAAAACGGAAACGCCGGTCGTTTCCAACAACAGCGCGCACCGTTGGACGCCGGACGTGCCGATGGTCATTCCGGAGATCAACCCGCAGCATTTCGAGGTTATCGAGCATCAAAAGAAACGTCTGGGCACGACACGCGGCTTCATCGCTGTTAAGCCGAACTGTTCGATTCAAAGTTATGTGCCGGCACTTGAGGCATGGAAGGAATTCGAGCCTTACGAGTGCGTGATCACAACTTACCAGGCGATTTCCGGCGCGGGCAAGGACTTTAAGGCATGGCCGGAAATGATCGAGAATATCATCCCGTATATCGGCGGCGAGGAAGAAAAGAGCGAGCAGGAACCGCTGAAGATCTGGGGACATATCGAAAACGGAGAGATCGTCAAGGCAGCAGAGCCGAAAATCACCTGTCAGTGTCTGCGTGTACCAGTACTGAACGGACATACTGCGGCAGTTTTTGTCAAATTCAGAAAAAAACCGACCAAAGAGCAGCTGATCGAAAAGCTTGAAAGCTACCATGGCTTCCCGCAAGACGAAAAGCTGCCGATGGCGCCGGAGCAATTTATCAAATACTTTACCGAAGATGATCGGCCGCAGGTCAAAGCGGACGTAGACCGCGATAAGGGCATGGGCATCTCGATCGGCAGAGTCAGAGAAGACAGTGTCTACGATTATAAATTTGTGGGACTTTCTCACAATACTGTCAGAGGAGCGGCCGGCGGCGCGGTGCTTTGCGCCGAAACGCTCAAAGCGAAAGGGTATATCACAAAGAAGTAAAGGGAGATTTTTAGATTATGAATTATTTTGAAGCGATTATTTTGGGTCTTGTGCAAGGGCTCGCGGAGTTCCTGCCGATCAGCAGCTCCGGCCATCTGGCGCTGCTGCAGCAGGCGTTCGGCATTCACGAGGACAAAGTATTGCTGTTCGCGGTGCTCCTGCATGTCGGTACCTTGATTTCGGTCTTCATCGTATATTGGAAGGACATCTGGGAACTGATCGTGGAGCTTTGTCTGACGATTAGGGATCTTTGCACCGGCAAAGGTCTGCGGCTTGCGGAGCGTCCGATCAGAAAGCTCGGCGTGATGATCATCGTGGCGACAATTCCGACCGCGATCATCGGTCTTGTGTTCAGCGATTTCTTTGATTCTCTGTACAATTCCGTAATCCCGATCGGCGTCGGACTCATCATTACCGGATTTCTGCTGATTTTCGCCGAAAAAAAGGGGGAGGGAAACCGCGGTATCCAGCAGATGAACTTCCGCAACGCGATCTTTATCGGGCTGGTACAGGGCGTCGCGATTTGTCCGGGGATTTCCAGATCCGGCTCGACTTTATTCGGCAGCTTGATCTGCAATCTTGACCGCAAATTCGCGGTGAAATTTGTATTTTTGATCTCGATTCCATCGATCCTTGGGTCGGCGGTATTGGAAGCGCCGGCTGCCCTCGAAGCCGGTGTGACGGCGGCAGAGGTCGGTCCTGTGCTGGTTGGCATGCTGGTCGCGGCAGTGTCCGGACTTGTCGCGATCAAGACGATGATTAAAATTGTTTCTGATAAAAAACTCAGTTATTTTTCATATTACGTATGGGTGCTTGGTCTGTTTGTCGTTTTGTACGGTATTTTCGCGCCGATGCTGCAAGCAGCCGCGTAAGGCGGCAGCTTTCGCCGAAAAATAAAACGGACAACCAAAACAAAGAGAGGAAGAGGTATGGCTGAGAGTAAACGCGGGCCCGGCAGGCCGCCCGGCTCCAAGAATAAAACAACAAAAAACAATACCGGCGCGGCGTCTTCCAAAGCGAAGGCGAAGGCGCAGGAGATTCAAGCCAAAAAGAAGGCTGACCAGCGTGTCATGGATGAAATCTGGGCGATTATCACGATCGCGATCGGAGCTTTTTTGGCTGTCGCGACCATGACGGGGGGCGCGGGTGAATTCGGTAATATGATCGGCGCCGCGCTGCGGGGTGTCTTTGGTTTCATGGCTTATATCCTGCCGTTTTATCTGATTTTGTTCGGTGTCCTTCTGTTCGCGCGTAAGACGAGTCATTTTTCGCTGCGCACCTTTTTGCTGCTTCTGCTGATCCTGCTGATGCTGGCAACGATGAATTCCATGCGTTTTATCGACGCGCAAAAGCCGGAGCTGAGTCTGGAAATTATAAAAGGCTTCTATACGGATGGGGAGCAGCTTGTTTCCGGTGGTTTCTGCGGCATGATTCTGGCGACGCTCCTGACACGCTGGTTGGGTGTGATTGGCTGCTGGATTTTTTGTATTGTTACGACGTTGGTGTGCTTGCTATTTTTGATTAACACGCCGATTTCACGTTTTTTCGGTAAGATCGCCGAAAAAATTGAGGCGCGCAAGCTGGAACAGCAGAACGCACATCTCGATTTGGAATCGGATCCGCAAAACGACGCGCAGGATATCAAGCGGCTGACCGGAACGCAGATGAAGATGCCGCTGGCTGAGCCGCCGAGTTCCTTGGCGGCAGCCGCGCAGAGAACGAGAGAAAAACGGGAAATTAAGATTATCAACAGCAGCGTGCTGGAAGCGCCTAAGGACGAGGAGCCGGACAAACGGGCAGAAACGGATAACGCGCGAAGTCTAACGGGAGAAACGGACGCGATGCCGCAGCCGGAAACACCGGAGCAGAAGATTTTGTCGGACGTGGGAACGCAAACGCCGGAGACACCGGAAGATGAGGGAGGCTCGAAGTGGTGGAAATTCCCCAAAAAAGCGATGCAGGCTCACGCCGCAGGCAACACGCCAAAGCCTCCTCAAAACAGCGTGCTGCGCTATATGTGCGATGACTCACTCTTCGAAACGCAAAAAGAAAACGGTATCGGACTGGAGGAACAGCGTGAGATCAGAGCCGGATACGGCATTGACGGCGGCATGAGCGATATTCTGGGAACTGCTGCGCGAACCTACGGAATACAGGGACTCGCAGACGCGGAAGAGGCAAGCGCGGCAGCCTCGAAGATTGCTTCAAAGAGCGCCTTTGATGTTGGAAACATACCGGAGGCGGTGACGGAAATCCGCCAACCGGAAAGGCAGACGCAGATGTCGTTTACGGGCAAGACAGCCGGTACACCGGATAAGGCCCCGGTAGAAAAGCTTTCTAACAAGGACGCGAAGGCGGCTATGCTGACTACGGAAGAAATCAACGCGCAGCAGATGCCGAAGGTATACAAGAAGCCGCCGATTTCCCTTTTGGAGAAGCCCGCAGGCGCCGGGAAAACGAATACGCATGTGCTTGCGGCAAAGGCACAGAAGCTGGAGGAAACATTGAGAA
This sequence comes from uncultured Eubacteriales bacterium, assembly GCA_900551415.1. Lineage (GTDB taxonomy): Bacteria > Bacillota > Clostridia > Peptostreptococcales > Anaerovoracaceae > CAG-238. The sequence goes on along the minus strand of URWB01000083.1, from coordinate 987 downwards.
ACTTCCATGTGGATGCCAGAGTGGTGCAGGTGACGCAGGGACCGACGGTCACGCGTTATGAGATTCAGCCGTCTGTCGGCGTGAAGGTCAGCAGCATCGTACGGCTTGCTGACGATATCGCGCTGAACCTGGAGGCAAAGTCCATTCGTATTGAAGCGCCGATTCCGGGCAAAGCGGCAGTTGGCATCGAGGTCGAAAATGATGCGGTAACGATGGTCAGACTGCGCGAAATCATTGACTCGGAGGCGTTCAAAAAGAGCAAGTCCAAGATCACCTTCGCAGTCGGCAAGGATATCAGCGGCAACGCGATCGTTGCGGATCTGAAGTCCATGCCGCATCTGTTGATCGCGGGCTCGACCGGCTCGGGCAAGTCGGTTTGCATCAACAGTATCATCACGAGTTTTATCTATAAAGCGAATCCGGACGAGGTGAAGCTGATTCTGATTGACCCGAAGGTCGTGGAGCTCGGAAATTACAACGGAATTCCACATTTGATGATTCCGGTGGTCACCGATCCGACCAAGGCGGCGGCAGCGTTGAACTGGGCAGTCGCGGAAATGACAGACCGATATAAAAAATTCGCGGAGGAAGGGGTACGCGACCTCGAATCCTATAATGAATTTGTGCGTGCCAACGAGGAAGCGGAAAAGGTCATGCCGCAGGTTGTCATTATTATCGATGAGCTCGCGGATCTGATGATGGCCGCGCCGTCGCAGATTGAAGAATCGATTTGCAGACTGGCGCAGATGGCGAGAGCCGAGGGCGCGACGGAGGAGCTGAAAGCGACCGATCCCCTGCGCTGGACGGGGCTGATGAACAATCTCCGGCACAGCGCGGAGGAACTGGTGCTGAACGATCTGATTTACGCCTGACAACCGAAGAACCCACAGAGGCAGGAAGTGATGAGCTTCCTGCCTTTGTCGATCACAGCGGGGATTATGTGCTGCTGGATCGCCTGCGCGCCGACTGCGACTACTTCCTCGGCGC
>URWB01000082.1 GCA_900551415.1 uncultured Eubacteriales bacterium | reverse complement strand
CTTTTTTTGCCCAAAAAGGGCTTGCATCTTCGGTCGGTTTGTGGTATCATTTTGTAGTCGAATGATGCCCTGTACCGGACAGGGCGCAATTATGGAGGTAAAAAGATGACCACTCTCGCTATTATCGGCGCGATCGCCATGATCGTTGTCAGCATTCTTATTATCGTTGTGGTATCCCTGCAGGAGGGCAAGGGCGATGGTATTACCGCTCTGGCCGGCGTCAGCGCTTTCCTCAATGACAGCAATGACCGTTCTGCCAATGCCAAGCTTTCCAAGCTGACCAAGATCCTGGCTATCATTTTTGTTGTGATCACCCTGCTGGTTTACATCCTGCAGTAACAGACGATCACTCCCCAAGAAGGACGCTGTTTGCAGAGGCAAGCGGCGTCTTATTTTATGCGGATGCACCCCCGAAAACGGCCGGCTTGCCCGCTATTCGCAAAAAAACCAAGAAACATGGTAGATTTGTTCACATTTTCCCCGCTATAATGAGGGTAGATTACAGCGAAAGGAGGGCGATGCCCCATGAAACGCATATTCGGCGCCATACTGGTGATGGGCATAGCCCTGCTGACACTTGCCGCCTGCGGCAGTTCCGCCCCGGAACCCGCCGGGGATGAAAGACTGTTTGCTGCCAACGGCCCCGCCCTTACCGTGGTGGAAAAGCAGCCCGACCAGTACACCGCCGACCCCGGCTGCAAAACCACCCCGCCGGAGCAGTCCCCCGACCTGCTGACCATGAATTCGCAGGAGGAGGCCGGCTATGCGCTGTTTTACCCCCTGCTGAATGAGACCCAGTTCCGGGAGCTGATGCAGCGGGCAGAATCCTGGCAAAACAGTTTGATGGCGGATTTGAAAAAAAAAGTCAGCTATGCCGACCTGCGTGCTGAGAAACTGTTCGCGGAGATGCGGCATGTCCTGCAGGGACGTGTGAACGCCTATCGGCATGAACTCGAAAGCTGCAGACTGCTTTTGGATGAAAATCATCCGTACCGCGTTTTGCGAAAGGGTTACGCGGTGCTGGAAGATGCTGCGGGCAGGAACCTTGCTTCCATCAGCGACCTGCGTGACGGACAAAGCTACAGACTGAAGCTCAAGGACGGCAGCGCGACCTTCCGCGTGACGGAGCTTGCTGTGACGAAGGAGGAGAGAAACGATGACATTTGAAGAAGCCTTATACAAGCTTGAGGAGCTGTCGGAAACGATTCGAGATGAGGAGACGACGCTGGATGAAGCAGTGAAGTGCTACGAAGAGGGCATCCGCTGCTATCAAATCTGTAAAGAAATGCTAAACGAAACCGAACAAAAAATCGAAGTGTACGCGAAATAGATTTCCGAAAGAAAAGGAGGTTTTCTCATGGACAGACACTATGAGGACTACAAAAAAATCATTGATGAACACCTGCTGGACTTTATTCCGAACATCGATAACAAGAGCATTTCGCTCTATGAATCGATGAAATACAGCCTGACTGCCGGCGGGAAACGGATTCGACCGGTGCTGCTGCTTGCGGCCTGTGATTTCGCCGGCGGCGATATTCGGGAGGCGTTGCCTTATGCCTGCGCGATGGAATATATTCATACCTATTCGATGATTCATGACGATCTGCCGGCGATGGATAACGACGATCTGCGCAGAGGGCTTCCGACCAATCATAAGGTTTACGGAGAAGCCCTGGCAATTCTGGCGGGCGACGGACTTTTGACGAGCGCGTTTGAAGCGATGAACAAAGATCTGATGCTCTATTTCGACGATGCCGAAAAGATGGCGAAACGGATTCGCGCGATCAACGCGATTGCCAAGGGCGCCGGATGCCGCGGTATGGTCGCTGGTCAGGTATCCGACATTGAAGGCGAAAGCAACGAGTATTCCAATGAAATGCTGGAATATATTCATATCAATAAAACGGGCGCGCTGATTATCGCAGCCATCAAGGCCGGACTTTATCTTGGCAATCCGAGCAAGGACATGCTGAGCAATCTGGACATCTATTCCGAAAACCTCGGACTGGCCTATCAGATCGCGGACGATATCCTGGATGAAATCGGTGATCCGAAGGAGCTTGGCAAGTCTATCGGATCGGACAAGAAGCAGCACAAAAATACTTATACTTCACTGAACGGCCTGGATGCGGCGTTCGCGAGACTCAAGCAGCTGACGGATGACGCGCTGGAGGCAATCGCGCCGTATTACGACAACGCGGAATTTTTCCGCGATCTGGCCCTGCAGCTGAAGACCAGAAGGAACTGATACAAAATATGAAAAAAGATCTGACACAATATCGTTTCCCCGAAGACCTCAAAAACATGTCCGACGAGGAAATGGAGCTGTTATCTTACGCGATTCGCGAGTTTTTAATCGAGCATGTTTCCAAAACCGGTGGACATCTTGCTTCCAACCTCGGTGTCGTGGAGCTGACGATAGCTTTGCATAAGATTTTTGACAGTCCGCGGGACAAAATCATTTGGGATGTCGGGCATCAATCCTATGTACACAAGATTTTGACCGGGCGCGCGGACGCGTTTGATACCCTGCGGCAGTTTGGAGGTCTGAGCGGCTTCCCAAAGGGCAAGGAAAGCGCACACGACGCGTTTGATACCGGACACAGCAGCACCTCAATCTCGGCAGCAGCAGGTTACGCTGCGGCGCGGGATATTCAGGGCGAGAATTATGAAGTCGTTGCGGTCATCGGAGACGGTTCGCTGACCGGAGGCATGGCTTATGAGGCGTTAAACAATATCGGAGCCTCCAAGTCCAAGCTCATTGTGATTCTCAATGACAACGGCATGTCGATTTCGCCGAATATCGGCGGGATTTCCAGGCATTTGGGGTCACTGCGCACCTCCAAAGGTTATCTGAGCGCGAAGAGTTTTGTCAAGAATAAGATCGGCGCGATTCCCAGTGTGGGCAAAGGCATCGCGCAGGGATTGGCCGATATCAAAAATGACATTAAATACACGATTTTGGAGCGCGGCGGCGTGCTCTTTGAAGAATTGGGATTTACCTATTTCGGACCGGTGGACGGACATCATCTGCCGGAGCTTTTGGATGTATTGTCGAAGGCAAAAAACCTGAATGAACCGGTTCTGATCCACGTCATCACAAAAAAAGGCAAGGGATACCGCAACGCGGAACAAAATCCGGGCAAATTTCACGGGATCGGCAGCTTTGACCCCGAAACGGGCAAAGAGGCGGCGAAATCCGAGAAACCGACCTATTCAAAGGTCATGGGCGAGTATCTGACAGAGCTTGCAAAAAAAGATCCGCGCGTTGTGGCAATCACCGCGGCAATGGGAGAGGCGACAGGGCTTGGAGGATTTACCGAAAAGTTTCCGGAGCGCTTTTTTGACGTCGGCATTGCCGAGCAGCACGCTGTGACATTTGCGGCAGGGCTTGCAAAAGCCGGTATGCGGCCGTTTGTCTGCATTTATTCTTCCTTCCTGCAGCGGGCCTACGACCAGATGCTGGAGGACGTCTGCATGCAGGAACTTCCGGTAACCTTTATGATCGACCGCGCCGGCATCGTAGGCGCGGACGGTGAGACGCATCACGGCATCTTCGATCTCAGCTATCTTGCTACGATGCCGCAGCTGACGGTGCTGGCACCGACTTCCGACGAGATGCTCCGCGCGAGTATGGATTTCGCGATGGAACAAGTCGGACCGTGCGCGATCCGCTATCCGCGCGGGGAGGTTATGACTGAAGAAGAAGGCAGGATTCCGAGCCTGATGTATTACAACCGGACAATGGAATACGGGAACACGCTCCTTACGGATCGTGTGGAGATTCTCGGCGTCGGCAAAATGGCCGGCATCGGACGGGAAGTTTTTGTCCGGCTGTTAGAAAAAGGCGTGCAGGCACGTTATCAGGATGTGAATATCGTGAAACCGATCGAAACTTCCGTAAATGCCATGAACACGCTGCGCGGCGATCTGATCGTGACCATCGAAGATAATATTGTATCCGGCGGTTTCGGCGAAAGCCTGCGAGGCGCTTTAGAGCCGAAGCATCGTCTTTTGAACTTCGGCTGGCCGGATCGCTTTATCGAGCAGGGGACGTTTGACGAACTGACTGAAAAATACGGCTTGTCTGCGGCAAAAATCACAGAAAGGATTTGTGAAGAACTTGAAAGAAAGGCTTGATGTTCTGCTGGTGAAGCGTGGCTTTTACCAGTCCAGAGAACGCGCGAAGGCGTCAATTATGGCCGGAATCGTATATGTTGACGGACAAAAAAGCGATAAGGCCGGCAATCAGGTAGACGAAAACGCGGAGATCTTCGTAAAGGAAAACCTCTGTCCCTACGTCAGCCGTGGCGGACTTAAGCTGGAAAAATCCATGCGGCTTTGGCCGATCAGGCTTGAGGACGCGGTCTGCATGGACATCGGCGCTTCCACAGGCGGTTTTACCGATTGCATGCTGCAAAACGGCGCGCGCAAGGTCTACGCGGTCGATGTCGGTTACGGACAGCTCGACTACAAACTGCGGATCGATCCGCGTGTGGTCAACATGGAAAAATGCAATATTCGTTATCTGGATTTTTCATTGATAGAAGAGCCGATTGACTTTATCAGCATCGATGTGTCGTTTATTTCTCTGAAGCTGGTTTTTCCGGTTGCCGCGAAGCTGCTGGAGGAGACCGGCGGCAGCCTGGTCTGTCTGGTCAAGCCGCAATTTGAGGCAGGCAGAGAGCAGGTCGGCAAAAAAGGCATCGTGCGGGATCGAAACGTACACGCAGAAGTCATCCGAAACGTGATCGGCTATGCCGGAGAGAACGGACTTTGCCCGCAGGGGCTGACTTATAGTCCGGTGACAGGGGCAAAGGGAAATATCGAGTACCTTTTGTATCTGTCAAAAACATCGGCAGAGACAACGCGTCCCCTTACGGAGGCCGATATTCTTACCATCGTTAACACCTCTCACGAGGAGTTAGAATAAATGTTAGCTTTATGTAAAAAGGAGAAAACAAAATGGAACTATCAAAAAAGATTCAAGCAATGGAACTCTCTCCGATCAGAAAGTTCGTTCCTTACGCTGATGCGGCCAGAGCGGCAGGCAAAAAAGTTTACGGACTGAACATCGGTCAGCCGGACATCAAGACACCGCGCGCGTTCTTTGACGCAGTCAAGAACTTCGACCAGGATGTATTGGCCTATGCCAATTCCCAAGGCATTCCGGAATTACTGGAAGCTCTGGTCGGTTACTACAAGAGACTGGGTCTTGATTTTGAAAAGAAGGATCTGCTGGTTACCACCGGAGGTTCTGAAGCAATTTCCATGCTGATGACCGCGCTGCTGGACGATGACGATGAAGTCATCATGGCAGAACCGTTCTATACCAACTACAAGACTTTCATCGCGGCTGCGGGCGGCAAACTGGTTGGAATCCCGACGACTGCGGAGGAAGGCTACCAGTACGCGGTAAAAGAAAAGATCGAAGCTGTGATTACGCCGAAAACCAAAGCCATCTGCATTATCAACCCGGGCAATCCGACCGGTAAGGTGCTGACGCACGACGAAATGAAGCTGATCGTCGATATCGCGATCGCGCACGATCTGTTCATCATTGCGGATGAGGTTTACAGAGAATTCGTTTATGACGGCAAGCGCATGGATACCTTCGGTTCCTTCCCGGAAGCCGCACAGCATGTCATCATCGTGGACTCCATCTCCAAGAGATTCTCCGCGTGCGGCGCAAGAATGGGTTCCATCGCCTCCAAGAACGAAGCGCTGATGGGAAATCTGATGAAGATCTGTCAGGCCAGACTGTGCTGTGCAACGCTGGATCAGATCGGCGCGGCGGCGCTTTACAACATGGATCCTTCCTATTTCAACGATATCAAGGCGGAATATGAGCACAGAAGAAATGTTGCCGTTGAAGCGCTGAACGAAATCGAAGGCATCCAGTACGGTGTTCCGGAAGGCGCGTTCTATATCACCTGCAAACTTCCGGTAGACGATGCCGAAAAATTCCTGATGTTCCTGCTGACAGAGTTCGATGTCAACGGCGAAACCTGTATGTTCGCGCCGGCAGGCGGATTCTTCACCAATCCGGAAGCGGGCAAATCTGACATGAGAATCGCTTACGTTTTGAAGGCAGAGGACATGAAGGCCGGCATCAACATCATCAAAGAAGGTATCAAGGCGTACAACGCGAGATAGTTTTACATTACATTTTTACATAGTTACATATTTACATAACCTAATTTACGGACAACAGGAGAAATTTTATGAAGTTATCACCGATGATGCAGCAGTATATGGATATCAAGGAACAGTACCGGGATTGCATTCTGTTTTTTCGGCTGGGTGACTTCTACGAAATGTTCTTCGAGGACGCGAAGCTCGCGTCAAAAGAATTAGAATTAACATTGACCGGAAAGGCTTGCGGACAGGAGGAGCGGGCGCCGATGTGCGGCGTCCCCTTCCACGCGGCCGACGGTTACATCGCCAGGCTTGTGGAAAAGGGCTATAAGGTTGCGATTTGTGAGCAGACCGAGGACCCCGCGCAGGCTAAGGGCATCGTTAAGCGAGAAGTGATTCAGGTTGTCACGCCGGGCACCCTGACCTCACAGTCTATGCTGCATGAAAATGAAAACAATTATCTGGCTGCGGTCTATGCCGAAGAGCAGGCAATGGCGGTAGCTTATTGCGATATATCGACCGGAGAGTTGTATCTGACAGAATACCAAGGTTTGGATCTCTATCCGACGCTGCTGAACGAGCTGGTTAAGATTAAGGCGAAGGAAATCATCCTCAATGAAGATTTTCCTCTGCGTTACTCTGTTGAAGAAGTGAAACAGACGACAGAAGCGTATCTCAACATTCTTTCAGAAAGTTATTATTCCGAAAAAGCGTGCGTGGAGGCAATCAAAGCGCAGTTCGGTACGGTTTCTCTGACCGGACTGGGCCTGGATTTTCGCCCGCGGGCTGTACGTGCTCTGGGCGCGCTGCTGAACTATCTTTTTGAAACACAAAAACAAAATCTCAAACATCTGACGCACATCAGGCATTATGAAATCGGCACGCGCATGGCGCTGGACAAGGCGACGGTGCGCAATCTGGAAATCACCGAGACGCTGTACGAAAAAAAAGTACAAGGGTCGCTTTTGGGTGTCCTCGACAAGACGCGTACCGCCATGGGCAGCCGCAAAATGCGCCAATGGCTGCGCGAACCGCTCAATGACGCAGCGGAGATCAACGAGCGGCTCAATGGTGTGGAGGAACTGTATCATGATCTGCTCACACGCAGCAATATCAGAGAAAATCTGCGACGCGTCTACGATTTTGAACGTCTGATCGGACGCATTGCCTGTGGGAACGCCAACGGCAGAGACATGATCGCGCTGCGTAATTCCATCGCGGTGCTGCCGGAGCTCAAGAGTGATCTCGGCCTCATGCAAAGCGCGGCACTTCGAAAACTTTGTGACATGATTGACTGTCTGACGGATGTTTATGACGTGATCGACCGCGCGATCTGTGAAGACCCGCCGTTTACCATCAAAGAAGGCGGGCTGATCAAGGAGGGCTTTTCGGAGGAACTGGATCATCTGAACTTTTCGATTCAAGACGGAAAGGAGTGGATTTCCAATCTCGAAAACACCGAGCGCGAGCGCACCGGCATCAAGAACCTGAAGGTCGGCTACAATCGGGTGTTTGGCTATTATCTGGAAGTTACCAAATCCTATTTTGATTTGATTCCCGAAAACTACATTCGCAAACAAACGCTGGCTAACGCGGAACGCTTCATTACACCGGAGCTGAAGGAGATGGAAAATCTGGTTCTGAACGCGCAGACCAAGATCAATCAACTGGAATACGAGCTTTTTGTCGGTGTGAGAGAGGAAATCCAGCGCTATATGGAAACCATTCAACAGACCTCCGCGGCGGTCGCGGAGCTGGATGTTCTGTCTGCCTTCGCGCAGGTCAGTGAAAAGCTTGGCTACGTGAAACCGGTTGTGGATACTTCGATGGAACTGGAGATTGTCAAGGGCAGACATCCGGTCATTGAGCAGATGGTCAGTGACGGTTTGTTTGTGTCCAACGACACCTATTTGAATGATCGTGACGCGAGCCTGCTTTTGATCACCGGGCCGAATATGGCAGGTAAGTCCACCTATATGCGGCAGACCGCGCTGATCGTGCTGATGGCGCAGGCGGGCTGCTTCGTGCCATGCGCGCAGGCGCATATCGGGGTGTGTGACCGCATCTTTACGCGCATCGGCGCCTCGGACAATCTGGCACAGGGGCAGTCCACCTTCTTTGTGGAGATGAGCGAGCTGTCCTATATTCTCAACAACGCCAGGGCGCGCAGTCTGATCATTTTGGATGAGATCGGGCGCGGCACCAGCACCTATGATGGTCTGTCGATTGCCTGGGCTGCCTGTGAGTATCTCTGCAATGATCACACCCATATCCGGACTTTGTTCGCGACACATTATCACGAACTGACGGTGCTGGAAGGTCAGCTTCCGGGCGTACGCAATCTGAATGTCGATGTCACAGAAGTCGGCGGCAATATCGTCTTCCTGCACAAGATCGTGGAGGGCTCCGCGAATCGCAGCTACGGGATCCATGTGGCAAAGCTGGCGGGAATCCCGAAGATTTTGCTTGAAAACGCGCAGGAAAAGCTCGCTGAGCTGGAGGGCAGCGCCACGAGCGCCGCAGGGATCGCACGCGTAAGCCGCAGCGCCGATCCATCGGGAACGGAAGGACGCGAGGACAGAGCAAAAACGCCTGCCTGTGAGGAGGAAAGCCAGCTTTCGATGTTTTCCTTTGCGCCGAACCCGGTGATTGAAAAATTACGCGCGCTGAATTTGATGGAAATTACGCCGTCCAAGGCGTTTGCGATTTTGGAGGAGCTCAAGGCTTCTCTGGGAAAAGAATAAAAAGGAGTATGTTCTGACATGGTAGGACTTGGAACTTTAATCAACGCAGCAGCAATTCTCGCAGGTGGAATCATCGGGCTGTGGGGCGGAACATTCATGAAAGAACGACATCAGAATGCCATGCAGACCGCCTGCGGCATCAGCATCATGTTTATCGGAGCGGCAGGAGCCATGGGAAAAATGCTCACCGTCCATGATGACGTCATTACGTCCGGACAGAGTATGCTGATTACTGTTTGTCTTGTTTTGGGCGCGTTTATCGGAGAAATTATCAATATTGAAGCTGCGTTTGAACACTTTGGCGAATGGCTGAAGGAGAAAACCAACAACACTTCCGATGCCTCCTTTGTCAATGCCTTTGTAAGCGCTTCGCTGACGGTATCCATCGGAGCCATGGCAATCGTTGGCTCGCTGCAGGACGGGATCTTTGGAGACTGGTCTGTTCTGGCCACCAAGGGTGTGCTGGATCTGATCATCATTTTGGTGATGACCTGTTCGATGGGGAAGGGCTGTATTTTTTCTGCGATCCCTGTCTTTGTCTTCGAAGGACTGATGACACTGCTGGCGGTCTTCATAAAACCGTATATGACGGAACTGGCTTTGAACTATATCGCGCTGGTCGGCTCAATCCTGATTTTCTGTGTCGGATTAAACCTCATATGGGAAAAAAAGATGCGCGTTGCGAATATGCTTCCGGCGCTGCTGCTTGCGTACCTCGCAGCGGTACTGCCGCTTGGAGCTATTTTGTGATCTTGTTCGACAATAGTATTGACTTCGACAGGATCCGGCATTATAATGGAATCGATATAAAAAATTTAATCTACCCAGTGCTTCTTCGGAAGGTAATAGGAAACCGGGTGCGAAGCCCGGACGGTCCCAGCCACTGTAACGGAGGATTCATCTGCAATATGTCATTGAGCGGATTTACGCTTGAGAAGGCGCAGTGTGGAAGTGATCCCGAAGTCAGGAAACCTGCTGGTCAAGAGTTTGATTGTGAGCTTCTGCTGAGAGTATCCATCGAACAATTTTGTTTGCATAAGAATCAATGATTTCTTTTTGTGGAATCAAAGACACTTAGCGTGCACATCAAGCTCTTGCTTATTCCAAATAGGCAAGAGTTTTTCGCTCTTTGAGCCTGCTTAGATTAAATGACAGGATTTTTTAGGAAAGAGAGGAAAAGAACTTATGAAAAAAAGAAAATTTTTATCATTAGCTCTGACAGTCGCTTTGGCTGCGACGATGGGAACTACTTCCTTCGCGTTCGCGGACACAGCGGCAAACACAACTACCACAGCAACAAAGACAGCAACTGATGTCGTTTCGACCGAAAAGGCCACCGACATCGTTACAGACCTTGGCATGTTTTCCCCTGCGAAGGGAAGCACGAAGGTTGAAATCGACAAGCTGACGGGCAAGGCAAAGGTAACGTTCACCACCACACCGCTGGCGAGAAAGTACACCAAGCTCGCGCTTGTGGAACAGTCCAAGACTGCCAAGACCAAAGAAAAACACGCTGTTTCTGCAGTCGTAACACCGGTAAGCGTTGACGGCGTCGAAAAATATGTCAGCACCTTTACGGTCGAAATTTCTGCCGCGGACCTTGGCAAAGCACTGCCAATCAGCATGTATCAGGTATTCACCAAAGCTTCCGGTGAAAAGATCGACGGTTGGTACAGCTTTGAAGCGCAGCACTACTTGACTGTAAAATTTACGCCGGAACTGGTAACAAACCTGACCAGCGCAATCTACTATCAGGAAAGAACCGCCGGCACCGACGTGCTTTGCGAAGCGGCAGGCAGAGGCTGGAACGCTCTGACAGACGCGGAACAGAAAGAAGTTACGGGCTTTGGATACTATCTGGAAGAGGATGAAGAAAAGGGCGGCTATGAGTATTTTGCGGAAGATACCGGTGACGCGTCCAAGGATGACCCTCTGAATCAGGATAAGATCGGCAGCTACGAAATTCTCGTCGGCAGCTTTGGTACCAGCTATAACGACAACAGAGCCGCGAGCATCGGCGCGATCGAAAAAGCGGTAGCGAAAGCAATCCCGAACTTCTCCGTAAGAAGAGGTTTCACTTCCCAGATCATCATCAACCATATTCAGGCAAGAGACAACGAAGTCATCGACAACATGGAGCAGGCAG
>URWB01000081.1 GCA_900551415.1 uncultured Eubacteriales bacterium | reverse complement strand
GTAGAGCAGCACCGCGTTGTAGCCCATGCGACTCAGCCTGCGCAGAAAGGTCTTCGCGGCCTCCATCGTCGGAACGGCGTTTCGGGAGCAATCCAGCATCGCGCCGAGCAGGTCGAGCGAGGGCGTTTCCCGCACGCGGAAGGGGCGCTCGTCAAACCGCGCGGCGAGCATCGTCAGCCCGCGGAAAAATTCGGCGCGGCTCCCGCAGAAAATCGCGCCGCTCTCCGCCTCCGTCAGCACTTCCAGCGGCCCTTTTCGAATCGTCACGGCAACGGGGAAGCCGTCTTCCGCGAGCGTCAGGTTCAAATCGGCCGCCTGCGCCCTCGTTCCTTCCATGATGTGGGCGATATCGCCCGTCAGGCGAATGGATGGCATTGGAAAACCTCCTCCTTCGGGGAATGATTTGACGTTTTTGCAAAAATTCGAAACGTTCGTTTCTTTAATTATAGGGTTTTTGCCATGTTCTGTAAACTGCGAAACCGCAAATCGCGAAAAATGCGGATTTTGCGCGGGCAGGTTTTATCTTCGCGAAAAAAGAGAAAAAAAGGAATAATTTAATAAGCATAGAAATATATTACATAATGGGATGCTTCGACGGGCACAGGAACAGGGGAGTGTTGCTATGCGGAAGAAAAAAGCTGCCGCCTTTTTCAGCGCGCTGGCGTGTATCGCGCTGGCGTGCGTGGCGCTGCTGATCGGCGGATGCGGCCGCGCAAACGCGGCCAAACGGGCGAAGGAGGACGACAGACCCGTTATCGTGGTCGGCAGCGACAATTATCCGCCCTTTAATTATGAGGACGCGAACGGCCTGCCGACGGGGATTGACGTGGATTTGGCGACCGAGGCCTTCGGGCGGCTGGGGTATCGGGCGGCGTTTTTGGTCATCGACTGGGAAAATAAAAAGGAACTGGTGGAGTGCGGCGCGATCGACTGCATATGGGGCAGCTTCTCCATCGACGGCCGGGAGGCGCAGTATCGCTGGACGGAGCCGTACATGCTCAGCCGACAGGTGGTCGCGGTGCGCCGGGACAGCGATATTTATGCCCTTTCCGACCTGGCCGGAAAGCGGGTGGCCGTTCAATCCACGACGAAGCCGGAGGAGCTTTTCCTTTCGCACGCCGACCCGAGGCTTCCGGCGCTGCGCGAGGTGTTTTCGCTGCAAAACCGGGAATTGATCTATCCGTTTTTGAGCAAGGGCTACGCCGACGCCATTGCCGCGCATGAAACGGCGATTCTGCAGTATATGTCGGATTACCGTCTGGAATACCGCATTTTGGATGAGCCGCTGCTGACCGTCGGGCTGGGCGTGGCCTTCGCGCTGGACGACGCGCGCGGGCTGGAACAGGCGCTTTCCGATATCTTCGAGCAGATGCGGGCGGACGGAACCATGGAGGAGATCATCGGGCGGTATCTGGATGAGCCGCTGCGATACATGGAGGGGAAAAGCGATGAAGGCGAAATCAAAAGCTGACCGGCTTTCCGTTCGCCTCGTCCACATGGAAATTCTGCTGGCGCTGGCGCTGCTGGGCGTCGTGTTTCTGACGGCGGCCCATTCGGACACGGTTTCCGCGCGGCAGCAGATGGCGACGACCATTCAATACATCCAGGAACAATGCAACCGCTACAACCGCATTGAGCTGGCCAGCGAGACCAAGAGCCTGATGCGCGTGATGGAGAGCGTCGGCCATATTGCCCGTCAGATGGCGGCGGACGGCGAAGAAAGCGCGCCGCTTTCGGAGTATGCGCAGATGGGATATGTCTCCGGGCTGATTGTGATGGATGAGACGGGGTTCGTTCTGTCGGATTATCACGGGACGGGCGAAGCGCCCCGGCAGCTTGGCGAATATCTGGATTCCCCCGCGCTGCTGGACGCGGCGCTTTACCCCGAAAAGCGCTACGCCACGCGCTTTGCCTGCGCGGACGGGAGCATGATTGATCTGGCCGCCGTCGGGCGGCGGGATGCGCCGGGCATCGTCGCGGCGTATTACCGAACGCCGGTGGAATATCTCGATGCGTTTCGGCTGTCCATCGCGCTGATGCTTTCGGGGTACAGCCCGGAAACGAGCGGCACGATTGTCGTCACCGGCGGCAGCAGGGTCGTGGCCAGCAACGACGAGACGCTCATCGGCGGCAACGCGGAGGAAATGGCGATTCTGCGGCAGATTCGTCAGGCGTACAGCAGCGGTGAGCTGGTGCGCGCGAGCTGGCCGGAGGATTCTTTTCGGCGGTATTACGGCATGATGGGGTGCGGGCGGAATTTTTACGTCTATGTGTATATGCCGGAAAAGACGGTGTTTGCAACGACCCCGCAGAGCATGCTGTTCGCGCTGATTTTCTATGCCGTCGTCCTCGCGTTCGCCAAGGCGGTTCGCTTTCGGACGGCGCAGAGCTATCAGGAGCGGCAGTATCGCGTGCAGAAGGAATACGCGGAGAAGCTGCGCGCCGCGAACGCCGAGCTGAGCGCCGCCGTGGATCAGGCGGATCGCGCCAACGCGGCCAAGACCAGCTTCCTTTCCCGCATGAGCCACGACATTCGAACGCCGCTGAACGGGATCATCGGTCTGCTGCAAATCGACGACGCGCACCCGAGCGACGTCGCGCTGCTGACCGCGAACCGGGAGAAGATGAAGGTGGCGGCCAACCATCTGCTCAGCCTCATCAACGATGTGCTGCAAATGAGCAAGCTGGAAAGCGGCGAAATCACGCTGGCGCACGAGCCGCTCGATTTGAACCGCCTTTTGCGCGATATTCTGACCATCGTGGAGCAGCGCGCCGCCGAGGCGGGCGTTGCGCTTGAATATGACAGGCGGCAATTCGAGCGGATGAAGCCCGACTGCGTATACGGGAGCCCGCTGCACCTGCGGCAGGTGTTTTTGAACGTCTACGGCAACTGCATCAAATACAACAAGGTCGGCGGCAGCGTGACGACGCTTTGCCAGAACGTCGGCGAGCGGGATGGAATCGTCACCTATCGCTGGGTGATCCGCGACACGGGCATCGGCATGAGCCGGGCGTTTTTGGCGCACATCTTTGACCCGTTCGCGCAGGAGCACACCGACGCGCGGAGCGTCTATCACGGGACGGGGCTGGGCATGGCCATCGTCAAGAGCCTGATTGACAAAATGGGCGGCAGCATCGAGGTGAGCAGCCGGGAGGGCGAGGGTTCGGAATTTGTGATTACCCTGCCCTTTGAAATCGCCGAGGAATTGCCCGAACCGCAGCAGGCGGCATGGGAGACGGAGGCGGCGGATGTGCGCGGCCTGCGCATCCTGCTGGCTGAGGACAACGCGCTGAACGCCGAAATCGTCAAAAAGCTGCTGGAGGATCGCGGGGCAGAGGTCGAAGCCGCGTCGGACGGGCGGCAGGCGCTGGAGGCGTTTGAAAGCCACAAGCCGGGCACCTACGCCGCCATCCTGATGGATGTGATGATGCCCAACATGGACGGGCTCGACGCGACGCGGGCGATTCGCGCGCTGGATCGTGCGGACGCGAAGGTCATCCCCATCATCGCGATGACCGCCAACGCCTTTGAGGAGGACGCGCGCAAGTGCATGGAGGCGGGCATGAACGCGCATCTGCCCAAGCCGATTCGAATCGAGCGGCTCGTCGCCGTGATTGCGGGGTTCTGCGGCGCGCGTCAGGCCTGAGGGGTCAGACCGTAGAAAAAAAGCTATTCTCCCCCGAAGGGGGAGAATAGCCCTTTCCGCAAATGAAAGAATAGCTGAATTTCTTGATTTTGCTATTCAAGCCAAGTTTGCTTATGTCAACAAGCTGGAAACCCGAAATGGGTTTGGAATAAACGGAACATTGTAAAAAAATAATGGTAAAAGGACAAGGAGGAGAACGTATGGTATACGATCAGCTTAAAACCATGATCGCCGATCAGCTCGGCGTGAGCGAGGACGAAGTGAAGCCGGAAACCCGCCTCAAGGAGGATCTCAAGGCGGACAGCGCGACCGTGATGATGCTCGTGATGGATATTGAAAACGAGTTTGACATCGAAATCGAGGACGACGCGATTGAAAAGGTCAAGACCGTCGCCGATTTGGTCAAGTACATCGAAGATAAGCAGTAACCCGAGGGTAAACAACAACAGGAAGCGGACGTGCCGCGCAGGCGGCGCGCCCTTCCCGTGTATTTCATTTCGCGCGGCCTTTCGCGCGAAGCGAAATGGACGGGGCGACGCATAAGCGAGGCAAATATGAATTATCAAACGCTGGAGCGGACGATCGGCCATTCCTTTGCCGATATCGCCCTGCTCGATCTGGCGATGACCCATCCGTCCTATGCGCTTCAGCATAAGTGTCAGGATAATCAGCGCCTTGAATTTTTGGGCGACGCGGTGCTGGAAATCTGCGTCAGCCGCGTGCTGTATCACAAATACCCCAAGCTGCGCGAGGGGCAGCTGACCCGCAAGCGCGCCGCGCTGGTCTGCGAGGCGAATCTGGCCAGAGCCGCGACGCGGCTGGGGCTGGGCAGCTACCTCAAGCTCGACCGGGGCGAGGAGGTCGTCGGCGGGCGCGAAAACCCGTCCATCCTCGCCGATACGATGGAGGCGGTGATCGCCGCCGTCTATCTGGACGCGGGCATGGAGGAGGCCGCCAAGCTGGTCGATCTGGCGATGGACCGTAAGATCGTTCAGAAGGAACAAGGAGATCAGATACTGATCTATCCGGCTACATATAATGATTATACAGAAAATTCACCATTTCCATCTGTTAAGGAAAATGGAGCAGATTATCTTTTGACAGCCGGGAAGATGCAGGATTATATTGATCTTTATGCGAGAAATGAAGAGGATAAGAAGAATCCTTATTTTGCACCATACATAGCAGAAGATTTAGCGAATCAACCTGATACATTGATTCTTACATGTGAATTTGATCCTCTTCGAGACGAAGGGGAAGCGTATGGGAAGCGCTTAAAAGCGGCTGGAAATCATGTGGAGATACATCGGATTAAAGATGCATTACACGGATATTTTGCGTTGGGGATCAAGCAGCTTCATGTACAGGAAAGTTTCAACTATATCAATGAATTTCTGAAAGAGGAAACACTGTGAGTAAGAAAAAAGCACGTTGGAGAAAACTAGATAATGCAGCAAAATTATATTCAGCTGCCAGTAATAAAAAAGATACGAGAGTGTTTCGGTTTTACTGCGAATTGAAAGAAGAAGTAAATCCTGACGTTTTGCAGGAAGCATTGAATCAGACAATAGAAATCTTTCCTACGTTTTTAATGGTACTTCGCAAAGGATTATTCTGGCATTATCTTGAGCCATGTAATTTACGACCGATGGTAAAGGAAGAGTACAAAGAGCCTTGTAGTAGACTCTATATAAAGGATAAGAAGACACTGCTTTTTGAAGTGACCTATTATAAAAAACGAATCAACTTCGAAGTATTCCATGTATTGACAGACGGCACAGGAGCGACAGAATTTTTAAAAGAACTGGTAAAAAATTATCTCTATCTTATTCACAAAGTAAATGGATTAGAACCAGTTTCATTGTTACCAGAAGATATGACGGTACAAGATCAAGAAGTTGATAGTTTTTTGAAATATTATTCAAAAGATCAGAAACGACCGAAAAAAAGAAAACTACATGCTTTCCAGATACGGAGAAAAAAGAAAGATGGAAATCATCTGCACGTCCATGAATCTGTTGTTTCAGTTCAGGCAGTATTGAAGCGGAGCAGGGAACTCGGAGTATCTATGACAGTCTTTTTGACAGCATTATTTATGATGGCAATAAATGAAGAAATGTCTAAGATGCAAAAGAAAAACCCGGTCGTGTTAATGGTTCCGGTTAACTTAAGAAAGTTTTTCCCGTCTTTATCGATGCTGAATTTTTTTAATTGGATTGAGCCGGGATATAATTTTACTACACAAGATCAAAGTTTTGAGGCAATACTGAAATATACGAAAGAATTTTTTGAGACAGAACTGACAAAAGAAAAGATGTCAGCGCATATCAGCGAGTTGCTTGCTTTGGAACTGCATCCGATTCTGAGGCTTGCACCTTTGGAATTGAAAAATCTATGTATTCAGGCCGGGGCAAAATATTCAGAGAAGAACACGACAGCAATCTTCTCTAATATGAGTGCGGTTAAAATGCATGCGAGTTATGTGCCTTATATTGAACGATTTGGTGTGTACACAAACACTCCTAAGTTTGAATTGTGTTTGTGTTCTTTTCAGGATAAATTATCATTTGCATTTACATCCAGATACGACACAGTGAACATTGAACGTAATTTTTATCGCTTGTTAAAAGAACAGGGAATTGCATCTGAAAAAGTAAAACCTGAATTTCCAAAGACAGATGAGCCAAGCGAACAGGAAATGAAAGTCTATAAAATTTATAGCTTTCTGTGTATTGCAATTGTTGCAGCGATGCTTGTTACGGAGTGTAATTTCCATCCCAGAATTCGCTGGACCGTATTTACAGCCGGAGGAGTTGTGACAATGTGGATTGCCTCATCGATTGGATTTTTTAAACGCTATAACCTGCTGAAAAATGCGATGTGGCAGCTTTTTATCGGTACTGTTATCTGCTTTATATGGGATGCACTGACCGGTTGGCACAGTTGGTCTGTAGATCTTGTGCTGCCGATCATGAGTGTATCTACACTTATAGCAATGTTTGTAACCGCTAAAGTGCAGAAAAGCCCTGTGCGAGAGTATCTTATTTACGAAATTATGGCTGCCGGATACGGATTGATTCTTCCGGTAACCTTACTCTTATGCAAAGTGGTGAAAAATCCAACAGTAAGTATGTTTGGGGCGTTAATATGTTTCCTGTTTCTTGTAGCGGTGATATTATTTAAAGGAAGAGAATTTAAAGAAGAGATGCAGAAAAATCTGCATGTATAAAATAGTGTTGATGAAACATTAAAAATGCTGAACAGAATAATTTCACTTTGATTTTACAATATTTGTCAATATCATAAATCAATTTGACAATCTGACTTTCTGTGGTATAATTTTCATGTTGTGAAAACAGCCGACAGTTCAGTTGTACCTTCCTGTCGAAAAATAAAACCGGGGCTAATCATGAGGATTTCAGGCTCTGCGTGCGAAAAAGTACGCAGAGCTTTTTGTATATTAGATATGGATTTTCTGATATATAAAAACTGCTCTATTTAGAATGCATAGCTCTTAACAGGTACATACATTTCACATACAGGAGAGTTGAAATATGTATTATTTACAAACAAAAGCCAGTTTTGATGCAGCACATTTTCTTTGGAAATACGAGGGAAAATGTAGAAACATCCACGGACATCGTTGGAATGTTGTTGCAAAAATCAAGAGTCAGGAGTTAGAACAAGAAGGACAGACACGAGGAATGGTAGTGGATTTTGGTAATCTGAAAAAAGACCTGAAGGTACTTTGTGATTACTTTGACCATAGCCTGATCTACGAGACGGGATCTCTGAAAGCAGAGACCGTAGCTGCACTTCAGAATGAAGATTTTCATTTGGAGGAAGTTTCATTTCGTCCTACAGCAGAAAATTTCGCATATTATTTTTACAAAAAATTAACAGATTTAGGGTATGGAGTTCATTATGTGGAAGTATATGAGACACCTAATAATTGTGCAGTCTATGAGGAAGAGTAGATGAAAGTAGTAGAAAAGTTTACCAGTATTAATGGGGAAGGCACGCGTGCAGGAGAACTTGCAGTTTTTATCCGTTTTAAAGGGTGCAACCTGCGATGTAGTTATTGTGATACTATGTGGGCGAATGAACCTGAGTGCCCATATAAAGAAGAAACTCCGGAAGAAATACTAAATTATGTTCTTGGAACAGGAATTCACAATGTGACACTTACAGGCGGAGAACCGCTGTTGCAAAAAGATATCAGGGATCTCATCCATCTTCTTTTACAAGCAGGACTGCAGGTTGAGATTGAGACAAATGGAGCAGTCGATCTGGCTGCATTTTGTGAAGAACGTCCGGTATTTACAATGGACTATAAGTTACCATCAAGCGGGTGCGAAGACCATATGATAACAGAGAATATGGAACTGCTTGGAAAGGATGATACTGTAAAATTTGTATCTGGCAGTCAGGAAGATTTGCTGAAAGCATTGGAATTGATTCGGACTTATGATCTGACCAACAGATGTCATGTTTATCTTAGCCCTGTTTTTGGCTCAATAGAACCGGTGCAAATAGTAGAATTCATGTTGAAGCATCGGTTGAATGGTGTGCGGTTGCAGATACAGATGCATAAAGTGATCTGGGATCCAGATGAACGGGGAGTATAAATAGTGAGGTGATAGAGATGAAAGCATTAGTTCTTTTTAGCGGAGGAATCGACTCAACAACGGCATTGGGACTGGCAATCCAAAAGTATGGGAAAGACCAGGTGATTGCCCTTTCGGTTTCCTACGGACAAAAACATGATAAAGAAATTAAAGCTGCAATAGCAGTTGCCCAATATTATGGTGTGGAGCATTTGTTCCTGGATTTGAGTAAGATATTTCAATATAGTAACTGTTCACTGCTTCAACAGTCTACGGAAGACATTCCGGAGGAAAGTTACGCAGAACAGATTTCAAAAACAAATGGTGATAAACCAGTAAGCACATATGTACCGTTCCGAAACGGATTATTTCTTTCTTCTGCGGCAAGTATCGCACTGAGCAAGGACTGCGAAGTAATTTATTATGGAGCTCATGCAGATGATTCTGCAGGCTTTGCGTATCCGGACTGCTCGCCGGTATTCAATCAGGCTATGAATGAAGCAATATGGGAAGGTTCCGGACATCAGCTTAAAATAGAAGCACCTTTTGTTAATGTATCCAAAGCTGAAGTAGTAAGGATTGGATTAGAACTGGGAGTTCCTTACGAGTTGACCTGGTCCTGCTACGAAGGAGGCGAGAAGCCTTGCGGAAAATGCGGAACATGCATTGACCGTGCAGCGGCATTTCAGGCAAACCATATGGAAGATCCGGCATTGAGATAGAGGAGAAAACGATGAGAGAAAAAGAAAATTTAACATTATTGGGAAATCAGCAAACAGAGTACAGTATGGATTACAATCCATCTGTATTAGAGGCATTTCAGAATAAACATCCTGAAAATGATTATTTTGTCAAGTTTAACTGCCCCGAATTTACAAGCCTTTGTCCGATTACCGGACAGCCGGACTTTGCAACGATCACAATTTCTTATGTTCCGGATGAACGTCTTGTGGAGAGTAAATCCTTGAAATTATATTTGTTCTCGTTTAGAAATCATGGAGACTTTCACGAAGATGTGATCAACATAATCATGAAGGATCTGGTCAGTCTTCTTGAACCGAAATATATAGAAGTCTGGGGTAAATTTCTCCCAAGAGGAGGATTGTCCATTGATCCGTATTGTAATTACGGAAAGCCAGGTACGGATTGGGAAAAGGTTGCCTGGAACCGCATGAGTAATCATGATATGTTCCCGGAGAAGGTTGACAATCGGTGAGAGTCGTTATAAGCAAGGAACTTTCTTTTCCTATCTATTTTCGCTTGTAACTCGTAAGATGGAAACCTATAATATAAGAAGGCTGTGATTAATATACGATTCTTTTCTTGAGCGGAGGAGATTTTAAATGTATTTTTGCTCGTAACGGTGAAGGTACTGAGCAGTTACGAGCAAAAATGCTTTATACTACTTGAAAATGGTGGGGGAAAAACAATGCAGACTTATACATATGTATCAAAAGGAAAATTTGAATTAAGAGAAAAACCGAAACCGGTAATTATGCATGAAAGGGATGCTATTGTAAAGGTAACGCTTGCGAGTATCTGTTCCAGTGATTTACATATCAAGCATGGAAGTGTTCCACGTGCAGTTTTGGGAATTACTGTTGGTCACGAGATGGTTGGAATTGTTGAAGAAGTTGGAGGTGCTGTTACTCATGTTAAACCGGGAGACAGAGTAACAGTAAATGTGGAGACATTTTGTGGTGAATGTTATTTCTGTAAAAAAGGTTACGTCAATAACTGTACTGACCAAAATGGCGGTTGGGCTCTTGGCTGTCGCATCGATGGCGGTCAGGCTGAGTATGTGCGTGTGCCGTTCGCAGATCAAGGTTTAAACAAGATTCCAGATGAAGTTACAGAGAGACAGGCATTATTCGTTGGAGATGTTCTGGCTACCGGCTACTGGGCAACTCGTATTTCTGAAATTACAGAAGATGACACAGTACTGATCATCGGTGCAGGTCCTACAGGAATCTGTACATTGCTTTGCGTTATGCTGAAGAATCCAAAGCACATTATCATGTGTGAGAAAGACGAAGAACGTATTCAATTTATTAATAAGCATTATCCAGATGTACTTACTGTTTCCCCGGAAGAATGCGAGAAATTTGTTAAGAAAACAAGTGATCATGGTGGAGCAGATGTTGTTCTCGAAGTTGCCGGAGCAGAATCAACGTTTCGTCTTGCATGGGAGTGCGCAAGACCAAATGCAATTGTAACAATCGTTGCACTGTATGATAAAGCACAGAGATTACCGCTTCCAGATATGTATGGGAAAAATCTTATCTTCAAAACCGGTGGAGTAGATGGATGCGACTGCGATGAGACATTGCAACTGATTGCTGATGGAAAGATTAATACAGAACCACTTATCACGCATACCTATCCTCTAAGTAAGATTGATGAGGCTTATGATCTTTTCGAGAATAAGAGAGATGGTGTTATAAAAGTAGCTGTTGAATGTTGGCATTAGTAGAATTCACCGGAAATAAAGATAGTAATTATTGGGAAACTAATACAAGAGAAAACGATCAAACTGGGACAGACCGATAAAGATGGAACACTTTATGATGTTACCACTATCACACTATATGATGGTTCTTACATGGGCATTAAGATTTACGGTTTAGATGATTTAGATATGATTTTTGCAGTGAGCGAAGATACGGCAAATTATCTAAACGGATATTTTGAGTAAAGCATAGTGGCTAAGATAGCAAATCCAGCCAAGCCTGTTTTTGCTGTTCGGTAATCAAGAGGGCGACAGGAAAAGAACAGCTTCTTGCTGAAAAGCAGGCATCGGAAAATTGCAAGAGGTGATATTGCTGTTACCGGTGCATATGTTACGTCGGTACTTATAGTATCGGCGTTTGTTTTTGCCCTAAAAAGTGTCGCCCGGATAGCGACCATATAAAGATGTCTTTCAA
>URWB01000080.1 GCA_900551415.1 uncultured Eubacteriales bacterium | reverse complement strand
ATTATATCAAACCGCACACGCTTTGTCAAGAACATTTTTAAACTTTTTTCGAACTTTTTCGTCCCAGCCGATCCGCTTCCGCGTGGCTTCGAGAGACAAGCTCGTCTGCTCTCAAGCGACAGCTTATCTATATTACCACCCTTTGGTCTCACTGTCAACACCCTTTTTTGATTTTTTCTACCCAAGTGCAATATTCCGTTTCAGATACGCCGGGGATTTGATATTATTGTCAAGGCGCGCTTTGGCCCACGCGATGCCTTCTTCATCTCTGCCGTCCAGCTCTATTTTGATATCCTGCCTGGTCACAGGGCAGGCTTTGAGAAACTTGCCATCCCGGCTGAGCACCACGATCTGCCCGAAAGCGCCAAAAAAGTATCGGACATTTCCATCCTCATCCCAGTACATACCGCCCGAAAGCACAGCATCCCGATCAGCTTTCATCACATATTCAAAGTCAAAGATCTCCACCAGCACATCGTCTGCAATCTCATACGCAGAACATTTGTAAAAAGAGTCCAGCGCAAACTCCTTGATCGCCGGATCCGATTTCTTACAATCCTCCAAGTTCAATTTCGTGGCATATTTCAAAACGTCCGCATATTTGTTCAAATATGTCTCGTCGACCGTACCGTCCTGCTGAGGAAAACAAGTGATCTCACTGCTCTCCGCTTCGGCAACGGTTTTTCTCTTATCATATCGGATACTCTCCGCCGCCCGCACCAACGCGTCCAGCGAAACATTCCCGCCGAGCACACACTGCGCATTTTGCGCCATATCATTCCATGTCAAAATCGTCAGGCTGCTGTCATTTTCGGCTAAGTTCCGATAAACCACCGCCTCCTTGTTGCCCACCGTCGTCTTGTCTTTGGAACCGGCATAGTTTTCCAGAAACGCTGTGTCAAAAGAACCCGGCACATAGCAGTCCAAAGACACAAACCCGCCGCGGCCGTTTTCGTAGGTCACCTCGCACCAATCTCCCGTATCAATGGATTTCGCCTCCGCATAGTTAAACCCGTCCGGCACCGCACGTATCGACGGGAATCCCATCGCGCGAACCTCCTTCCCGGAACTGTTCTCAAAATAGAGCCACCCCGCAATCACAGCCAGCAAAACCACCATAATATAAATGATTTTTTTGTTCCTGTTCATTTCTTCTCCCCCTGTCTTTTTTCTCTCATTGCCTACCCTAAAAGCTTCTGCACTTTTTCATTCAATTTGCGGTAGACCCGCTCTACAAACCACGGTTCCGTCGAAGCCGCCAGCGCCGCCTCCGGCGTAAACCACGCTACGCCGCTGTTTTCATCCTCTTTGATGCGCAGCCTTTCCTCTTCATCCGCCTCGACCAGATAGGTCACATTCAAATGCAGATGCGATGGCACATACACGCCGCGCTTTTCGTGTCCGTCTACTGTCAGCACCTCGAGGGAAAAAATTTCTCCGGCAGGCTCCGCAGACCGCACATGCTGCGCCGCAAGTCCGCTTTCCTCCGAAACCTCCCGCAGCGCCACCGCCAAAAGATCCGCCTCCCCGTCCGCGTGTCCGCCGAGCCACGACCATGAATCATAGATATTGTGATAAGCCATCAGCACCTTGCTGCGCGCGCGATTTACGACCCAAGCCGATGCAGTCATGTGCGCCAGCCTGTTCTCCCGGGAGAAAACGTCTTCGTGCGCAGTCAAACATTCCAAAATCAGCGCCCGATCCGCCGCCTCCTGTTCATTATATGGTTCATAGGCGGCCAACTTCCGCAGAAGCTCTTCTCTTGCGCCCTTTGTATCTTTCATATCCGCTCACCTTTCTTTCCTTTTTCTCTTTTCTTCCCTCATTGCGATCACGCCGCCGCGGACGGATCGCCGATCGTTACTTTGATATCCGTCGGCCAGGTCATCACATTCAACGCGCTTTCCGGCGTTCCGTAGCGATATGCGTATCTTGCCGCCGGCAGCTTGATCTTCAAGGCTTCCGCCCACTGCACGAAACCCTGTTCCTCGGTATAATCCTGCAGATTATCCGTCAGCCTGCCGAAGTAGGCAAGGCCGCGCCGATCATACACCGCAAGCTCCGCGTCACTCTGTGGACTCCAATCCCAGCTTTCCTGCACACGGTCTGCCTTTACATAGCTGTGACCGGCCAGCACCAGCCGCTCGCCGTCGTAAACCATCTGTTTCAGATAGCCGTAGCAAGGCAGATCTTCATCCGGGCGGCTCGCCATCGCAAGGTCCGCAAGGTCCAGCGTTTTGTGATAGCTTCCGTCCTGATACGCAATCACGCAGATCTTGGATACCGCGTCGCTGAACACCAGATAATCGCCTGCGTCCCGGCATTGGATCTCGTAGCGGCTCTGCAGGACATCCAGCGATTTCTCGCAAGTCATCGAAGCAAGGTTCACGACCTCTGCCGTCAAACGGCGCTCCCGATCAAATTTCGTGACCGGCTCCGAATCCGCATCCTCATACCGACTGCTTTTTTTGGTGTCGCCAAACTGCCACGCCCGGCTCGTCAAAAGCAGCTTCTGTCCGTCCGGACTGCTGTGGATGCTCACATAATCGCGGGTCGGATCCAGCGGATAGAACATTTTCAGCTTTTCCGGCAGGAAAACCTTTTTCTCGGAATCGTACGGCAGCCGATACAGACCGTAGCCGCCCGGGATCATTGACGTATCGACCAACTCGCCCCGGTAGCTGTGCGGATCAAAGGTGAAATAAACCGCTTCCGGCGTGCTGCAGGCGATCGTCTCAAAAGAAAAGTAGTCCGCATTCTTCTTTGCCCGATCAAGTTCATACGAAAGCCACGCCCCGCCGATCGAATCGATCGAATTCCGCTCGGCTTCCAAGATGCGGCTTTCGCTCTCCAGTACCGGGATCCGGAAAAAGCGGTTCAGGCTCTCCCATAGGGCAAAACTTTCCTGATCGGCAGTGCTGACATAATTTTTGTATGCTCCCGTATCCGCGTTATAGGCGAATTCACTGCACCGGACATCCAGCACATGGTTATCCTGCCCGGTCAGTTCCAGTTTCAGCCGATAATACCGCAGCAGATCCTGCATGCGAATCTCCGCCTTTGTCTTCTCCCCTGTGTCAAACGCATGCTGCAGATCTTGCAGGATCGTCGGCGTTTCCGGCGTAAAGTAGCTCCGCACCGTGGCGCGCCGCTTTGCCCCCTCGGTCGTGCCCGTTTGTTCTTCCTCGGTCAGAGCCGCATTGTCCGGATCGATCGGATTGCTCCAAAGGAAGCGCAGGCTGCTGCTGAGCGATCCGGTGTCCACGCAGCCCCTGAGATCCGGCCATGCGAGTGCGACCGCTTCCTGCTCCTGCGGATTTCCGCAGGTAAACGAGGTGCTCTGCACATGCAGTGCGTTCTGCTGCGCGCGATCTGCATCCGTTTCTGCCGGGTCTAACGTCCCCGATCCCCCGAAACGCCAGCGATGCTCCCAGGACAGCTTGCTGTCGGAGGTCCCGCCAAAGCAGAGCTCGACCCCCTCTGCCGCGGACGCGTCACCAAACAGCGTCGTTTCCGTAACGGCGGCGTGCCGCATCGTGTCCTGTATGCCGCAGAGCACCGCGGCGGTTCCAACCAGCGCCAGCAGCAAGACCAGCAGTGCGATCGTTCTTGGTCTCTTCATCTGTACTCTCCCCTTTTCCCATTCTGTTTCGCTTTTGAAAAAAACCTACATATTATATGCCGAGCCAGACGACTTTATCCAGATAACCGGTTAAAGCGCTCGTACTGCTGTGCGCGTAGGTCTTAGCCGCGCTGTCACGCGGTTTGACATTATCTTCCCATGCTCGATATTCTTTTGCGTTGCAAAAATCCTGCATGTTTGAGCGCAGTGTGCCGTAGTAGGCGAGCCCCGACGCATCGAGTACCGCGACCTCCACCGTACCGGCGGTTTCCCAAAGCCACATCGTATTATCATCATCCTCGATGTCAAAATCCGCCTCGCCGAGAATGCTCAGCCGCTTGCCGTCATACGCTGTGCGGCAGCGATTATCATAGAACAGATTCTGCAGCGCCGGCTTGCGGAAATCGACATCCGCCAGCATCAGTTCCTTTTTATAGCTGCCGTCCTGATAGGTATATAAGCAGAGTTCGCTCCGGCCACGAAAGATCAGATAGTCTCCCGCATCATAGCCGAGCGCGGCGTCCTCGCTGCAAACAATCTCTTCCCGGCGGTCACATTGCATCGTCCGGACATCGATGATCTCTGCCGTCGCCTGCACCTCCTTGACACCGACTGCCGCCAGACGCGCCGCCTGACTGACCAGAAACAGCTTCGCGCTATCCGGCGAAACGTAAATATCCGTATATTGTTTCTCCGGGTCGAGCGCATAGACCATCTCCAGCTTCTCACTGAGGAAAATCTCCTTTTCCCGGTCGTAAGGCAGTCGATAGAGTCCATAGCCGCCCGGAATCAACGAGGTATCAACCACATCGCCGCCGTCCGTATGGGTGTTAAAAGTGAAGTAGACCGCGTCCGGCGTGCTGCAGGCGATGCTGTAAAAGTCAAAGTGATCTTCCTGCTGAGAGCAGTTCTCTTTACCTTGATAATAGTTAAAATTCAAGCTGCCGTCCGGATATTTGCCGACCGAAAATCCGCTGCTCTCCGTTTCCGGGATCGGGATCCGCAGGAAACGGTTGATGTCCTGCCAAAGCTTTGCGGAGTTCTCCGAAGCAAAGACCGCATTATCAAAAGAGACTGCCCAAACAGACGTCCCCGTCAGTTCGCCCTCAATCGGATAATAATGAAACAGGTCTTTGAGTTTCAGGTCCTGCGTCTGCTCGCCGTTTGCCGGCAGAGTCTGCTTGATCTCCTGCACCCGTTCCGATGCGCCCTCAGCAAAAAATTCCCGCCGCACCTGTGCAAGCAGTTTCTGCCTCGTCGGATCCCCTTCGGCGGGATCGGTCAAAAGGAAGTCCAGCGTGCTGCTGGTCGTCATATAGCCTGTGAGCCGCACATACGGTACCGGGCCTTTTTTGTCCGCAGGGAACGGATTTTTCCGGCTGAACGCCGTCTCCTGTACGTCTGCGCCGTCATCCGCGCCGCCATAAGTATAGACGTTCCTCCAGTAAAACTGATTCTGCAGCCCCATGCCGAACGAAGCGCTCAGACCCGCGGCAGCTGCCGCGTCTCCGACAATCGTTTTCTCTGTGATCCGGCAGTCTGTCATCTGTCCGCGCACCGCTGCGAACGTGAAGCTCGCCGCGCCCAGTGACACGATCATGACCGCCGCCGCGATTCTGCGTAGTTTCATGCCTCTTCCTCCATCTTCGCGATCGCCTGCCCGACGCGCCCCGCCCGGTAGCGATAGCTTTCCTTGATCAGCTCGACCAGCGTCCTGCCGGACTCCCGGATTTCCTCCACGTTCAGGTCTCCGATCACCTTACCCTTGTGCAGCAGCACCGCCCGGCCGACGAAATTCTCTACCTCTTCGATCAGATGGGTGGACAGGATCACCGTTTCGCTTGGCTCCAGCAGCCCCAGCAACACTTTATAAAAATCTTCGCGATTAAAGATGTCATTGCCCGCGAACGGTTCATCCATCAGGATATAGTCCGCCCCCTGCGAGAGCGCCAGCAGCACCTCGAACTGATTCTTCTGTCCCGTTGAGAACTTCCCGATCGCGCGGTTTGCCGGCAGCTCGAAGAACTCCATCAGCGCATCGAAACGTTTTTCCTTGAAAGTCCCAAAATGTTCCTGATAGAACGCCTTGTGCCCCTCGGCATCCATGGTCGGGAAAAACGAGTGCTCGCTGGTCGCGAACGCGATGCGGCCGATATTGCGCCAGTCGATCTTTTCGCCGTCCAGCGTGATCTCCCCGCTGTACTTGAGGAAGCCCAAGATCGACTTCATCAGCGTGGTCTTGCCCGCACCGTTTTCTCCGAACAAGCCGACGATCTCCCCCTGCGGGAAGCAGAGGCTGACATCCTCCAGCGCGGTCTTGTTTCTGTATTTTTTCGTGACATGTTTTAACTCGATCATTGCAAAATCTCCAATCTCCATTCCGCCGGGCATACCGACTCTACCATAAAATTCCCCAGCCTGCCTGCTGCAGCTTCTGCCACTGTCCGGGCGCCAGACACGCATCCGGTGTGAGATACATGTAATATCCGTAAAAGATCAGCAGCATCACGACCATGAGCAGCAGGCTCACCGCCGCTTCCAGCAGCGGCAGGCTCCAGCAGTACCGGAACCGCGCGTGCCGCTGCGGCAGCCTGCGCAGCGTGTAATCCGCCCGCGCGCCCTGCTTGAAATAGCGATAGTGGCTCCAAACCTGTATCACCAAAAGTACCACTGCCATCCATTGGTACAGCTGCAGATTCGTACCGAGCACGCTGACAAAATCTGTCATGATCGCACCCGGCAGCAGCACCTGTCGATCGATGATCTCCGGGTCGCACAGCAGCCGATAGGCATCGCGGTAGTCTACACTGAAGTTCCGAATACTGTAAAATAGCCCCATCACGGTCGTTCCGTAAAAGTTTCTTTTCTCCTCGCTTCGGTTGTAGCCCGGCGGCAGAAGCGATGCGAGCCAATCCCTAAATTTGTGCGCCGGAGTCACAGGACTGCTCTGTTTCTGTTTGCGTGCCTCCTGCGGCCTCTGCTCTTGCTTCTTCTGCATCCTCGACCATCCTTTCTGCGTTTCTTCTTTTCCAACCATTCTTGCTACTCGCTGCCGGATCCTCCTCCGGCTCTTTTTCCTCCGCGCTGACGCTCACCCTTGCCGAAGTGAAGCAGCTTGCCATGAGCGCCGCCACCAGCAGGTTTCCGCTTGCCTCGGTGCCCAAAACATACGCATAACTGCCGACGAGCAGCACCACACTGATAAAGACCAAAATCGTCTTATTCTGATTCTTCCGCGCGAAGTAGCTGTATCTGGCGATGCACGCGGAGAGCGCCAGCACGCCGGTGATATTGCGGATCCAAAAGGTCACATTCTTGATTGGCAGCAGCATATAGAGCTGTGGCGTGCGGACAAACGCGAGCAAAATCCCCATCTCCCGGTTAGCTGCCGTCGAGATATGACTTGTAAAATAGGCTCCGCACGCGTACAGCAGCGTGACGTTCAGCGCCCAAAATACGAAATATGCCAGCAGTACATAGACCGTCTCCACCCAAAAGACATCCAACGGCCGGATATGCAGCCTGCGTATCGTATAGTCCACATTGCTCTTCTGCGCCCTAAGCGGGTCGAGCAGCGCCAGCGTCAGCAATAAAAAACCGATACCGAACGGAAGCGCCGCGCCCCGCGCGAACAGATTTTCATAATACATCGTCTCGCCTTGCATCAGTACGACCAGCGTGATCGCCTCCGCCAGCAAAGTCAGCGCGATGACAATACCGACCTTGCAGCCCCCGCTGCGCAGAAACAGATCATAGACGGACAGATAGTCCGCTTTGCGCCTGCTGCGCGATTCTTTTTCTTTTGTTTTTTCTTTCCCTGTTATTTTCATTTCTCCGATTCCCTCCTGTCCTCTGCATCCCAGTATCGCTCGATCATCGCAATCGCCTCCGCCTTGCTGTACCCCGCAGCCTTCAGCGTCTGCACGGCGCGCCGCCCCCCTTCTTCGGCCAGCGCGTCCTTGATCTCGGCAATTTTTTGCGGTGAGGCACTGATACAGCTCTTCGCCCCCGTATGCGAACGGATCAGCTCCCCGGTCTCCAGCATCGCGTACGCCTTCTGCACTGTATTGGGATTGATGCCCAAAATCGCCGAAAGCACGCGCCGCGACGGAAGTTCATCCCCATAAACGATCGTCCCGGCTACCAGACCGCCCCTGATAAAATCAATGATCTGCATATAGATCGGACTGTTCTCATCCAGCTTCATTTCTTCAAAACGTATCATCCTGCTCTGCGCCCGCCCCCTTTCTGTTTCTGTCTCTCAAATTCTGACTCTCAAATCACATAAACAAATATTGAAGTACTTCATCGCAAACCGTACTATGCGAATAATACAGTTCCCTTAACCGTATTATATGAGTAACACAGTTTTCTGTCAAGCCTTTTTTTGACGTCTCCGCAGGCAGCCCATCCCCGCGCGCATTTCCCCCAAGAAAACATTTTCTCAAGGTCTGCCGAATTCCCCAAAAGCCCTAGGTCGTCCCGATCTTTTGGATTTTCCCGCGAAAATTTCTCTGCCCGGCATTGACGGCAAGGCAAAAGGAAGGTATAATAATTGGGTATGCAAAACGCAGTTATCCATTCGTGAAAGGAGGCTATTCCCATGAAACACATCGAAACGATTGAGACGCGTGACCTCGCAAAGAGCGCTGTGACCGGCGGCTGCGGCGAATGCCAGACTTCCTGTCAGTCCGCATGCAAGACATCCTGCGGCGTGGCAAATCAGGCTTGCGAAAACGATGAAAAATAGTATGGGCGCATGACCCTGTCCGCCTGTCCGGAAACGGCGCAGGCGGGTATTTTTTTGGCAAAGCATATCAAAAAACATATCAAGCAGATCAGGAAAGGAACCATTCCATTGATTCATCAATATCAGCTAAACGGTTACAACATTGTGCTGGACACCTATTCCGGCGCCATTCATGTCGTGGACGAGATTGCCTATGACATGATCGCGATGTTCGAAGATAAAACAGAGGACGAAATCATCTCCGCACTGCTCGCCAAATACGGCGGCAGGCAGACAGCAGACGGCGAGACCGTCAGCGAGACAGACCTGCGGGAATGCTACAGCGAAATCCAACAGCTTAAAGACGCCAAAAAGCTGTTCGCGCCGGACGTCTACGCGGACATCGCCGGACAGTTCAAAAATAATTCCCGCGACATCAAGGCACTCTGCCTGCACGTCGCCCACAGCTGCAACCTCAACTGCAGCTACTGCTTCGCCGGGCAGGGCAAGTACCACGGCGAAAGCGCGCTCATGCCGCTGGAAGTCGGCAAACGAGCGCTGGACTTTTTAGTCGAAAACTCCGGCAGCCACACCAATCTGGAGGTGGACTTCTTCGGCGGCGAGCCGCTGATGAACTGGGAGGTCGTCAAAGAACTCGTCCGCTACGGCCGCAGTCTGGAAGCGCCGCATCATAAGCGTTTCCGCTTCACGCTGACCACCAACGGCGTCAATGTTGACGACGATGTGATCGAATTCTCCAACCGCGAGATGCAGAACGTCGTCATGAGCATCGACGGCCGCAAGGAAGTGCACGATCGCTTCCGCGTAGACTATCAGGGGCGCGGCAGCTATGATACGATCATCCCGAAGTTTCAGGAGTTCGCAAGACGCCGCGGCGAACGTGATTATTACGTCCGCGGCACTTACACCCACGCCAACCCGGATTTCACCAACGACATCCTGCACCTCGCGGACCTCGGCTTCACGAAGCTTTCGATGGAACCGGTCGTCTGCGACCCAAGCGACCCGTCTGCGCTGACCGCGGAGGACCTGCCGATCCTGTTTTCGCAGTATGAAAAGCTGGCAGAGGCGATGCTCGCACGCCAAAAGGAAGGTCGTCCGATCACCTTCTATCATTATATGATCGACCTCAACCACGGTCCTTGCATTTATAAGCGCATCGCGGGCTGCGGCTCCGGTACGGAATACTTCGCCGTCACGCCGCAGGGCGAGCTCTATCCCTGTCATCAGTTCGTCGGCGACGAGGCCTACCGGATGGGCAATATCTGGGACGGCGTGACCAATACCGACATGCAGGAGAAGTTCCGCCAGTGCAACGTCTATTCCCGCAGGGAGTGTGATGACTGCTGGGCAAGACTCTACTGCTCCGGCGGCTGCGCGGCGAACGCTTACCACGCGTCCGGCGACATCAACGGCGTTTACGAATACGGCTGCGAGCTGTTCCGCAAGCGTATAGAGTGCGCGATCATGCTCAAAATCGCCGAAATTTTCGTTTCTTAACAGTTTATTAACATAGGCTTGAATCTAGTTTTTTTGCGGATTCAAGCCTCTTATTTATGTCGAAATCTTCAAAAGTTCTTCAAATTTTCTTCACATTGACGCAAGCTTTTGTTGACAAGTTTTTAACTAGAGGTTATAATGAGCCTAGTGTTAAACAACACTCATTCTTTATTTATTTAACTTCATATGATTAAGGAGGACTTTATTATGGGTAAAAAGATTCCTTTGTGGCAAACCATTCTGGTTATGCTCGTGATGATCGGCTTGTTAGTCTGGTCCATCGTCAAAGACACAGGTGGAGAGCCTCACATCGCACTTATCCTCGCAGCTTCTTTCGCGGGCATCATCGCTTGCTTAAACGGCTGGAAATGGGCTTACCTGGAACAGGGTATCCTGGCATCGATCAACCGGTCCATGCAGGCGATCCTCATTCTTGCAATCCTCGGCGCGATCATCGCTTCCTGGATGGCAGCAGGTACAATTCCTTCCATGATGTATTATGGAATTAAGATCATCAGCCCGAAGGTATTCCTCGTAACCGCTTGTATCCTTTGCTCCATCGTATCTCTGGCGACAGGTTCATCCTGGTCGACCGCGGGTTCCATGGGCGTCGCTCTGATGGGCGTCGGTGCAGCGCTCGGATTCCCGCCGGCCATGACAGCAGGTGCTGTTGTATCCGGTGCTTACTTCGGTGACAAGATGTCCCCGTTATCCGACACGACCAACCTCGCTCCGGCGATGGCAGGTGCGACCCTGTTCGGACACATCAAGCACATGGTTTACACCACCGGTACTTCCATGCTGATCGCTTTGGTTGTGTATGCGATCATGGGCTTCATGCATGCTTCCAGCAATGAACCGGACATGTCCGTCATCGACGAGATCTTGGGCTTCATTCAGCAGTCATCCAATATCAGTGTTGTCACACTGGTTCCGCCGCTGTTCGTTATCTGCGCAGTCGCATTAAAGCTTCCGGCGATCCCGTCTCTGGTAGGCGGTGCTGTCATCGCAATTCCGTTCATGTTCATGAATCATGCAGCGATCGAAACAGCGCTCGAGGACAAGGTGATCAACAACGTATTCTACATCATGAACAACGGTATCTCCTTAGGTGTTGTTCCGGAGGGCGCTTCTCCTATTATTGAAGAACTCAGCAGCCTGCTGTCCTCCTCCAGTGTACAGGGCATGATGTGGACGATCTCCATCATTCTGTCAGCAATGTGCTTCGGCGGTATCTTAGACTGCACCGGCATGATGGCTTCCTTCGCATCGATCTTCCTGAAGGTTGCAAAAGGCAGAGGCGGTCTGGTTCTCTCCACTGAGTTAATGTGTATCATCACAAACGCAGTATGCTGTGACCAGTACTTATCCCTGGTACTTCCGGGCAGAATGTTCAAGGAATCCTTCGAAGATATGAGACTTCGTCCGGAAAACCTTT
>URWB01000079.1 GCA_900551415.1 uncultured Eubacteriales bacterium | reverse complement strand
TTGACGAATGGGGAAATTCCATCGTATTGGATGATGGATTGTTTTTAGCATGCGAATCTACGTTAAAACAAAAAGCAGTAAGAAGAAAGACATTTTCTTCTGCATTTGCAGGCGGGGAAGGATTCTTTAATCTTGGATTAAAAGGAAGTGGAGTTGTGTGCATAGAATCTGATTGTCCAAGAGAAGAATTAGTCGAGATCACATTAGAAGATGATGTTGTAAAGATTGACGGAAACTTGGCAATCGCATGGAGCGGAAGTCTTGATTTTACGGTAGAACGAGCAGGAAAATCTTTGCTTGGTTCTGCGGCCAGTGGAGAAGGATTGGTTAATGTATACCGTGGAACAGGAAAAGTATTATTGGCACCAGTTGGGAATCAGGCGATGAAACCACAACAAGTGATAGAAAAAGAGCCAGTGATCGTCGGTGACGATGACGAATAGAAGAAAAAATAGATAAGAAAATAGCATTTGTTACGAAAAAATAAACAACAGATGCTATTTTTTTGTATGATTAACTCGACAATAAAAAAATGGTGTCGTATAATAAGTAGTGTTACGTTAATCAGCTAAAGTGAAAGAGTAACAAATAATACGAAAGAAGTAGCAGAACAATGAAAATTCTAGTATGTATGAAACAGGTACCGGCAGGTACTAAAGTTGACATTGACCCAGAAACAGGGGCAATGAAGCGTTTATCCGGGGAGACAAGAACGAATCCTTATGATTTATTTGCCCTGGAAGCAGCATTACAATTAAGAGAGAAAGTAGGAGGAAGTGTTACAGTTCTCACCATGGGACCTCCACAGGCTGAGGAGATGATGAGAGATGCGTATACAATGGGAGCAGATGATGCAGTCATTTTATCTGACCGCAAGTTTGCAGGAGCAGACGTGCTTGCAACATCTTATGCACTATCTCAGGGAATCACTGCGATCGGAGATATAGATCTTATTATTTGTGGAAAGCAGACAACCGATGGAGATACCGCTCAGGTTGGGCCAGCGATCGCAGAGCATTTAGGAATCCCACATGCAGCATGGGTGTCTGAGATCGTAGATGCAGACAGCGAGTCTATTCAGGTAAAACAGGATTTAGTCAGTGTATCACAGACTTCAAAGATTCCATATCCATGTCTGATCACAGTTGACAAAGACATGTGTGTACCAAGATTACCATCTTATTTACTGCAGAAACAGTCCAAAGACCGCCCAGTGAAGATCATGACATTTGAAGATATGGCAGATCAGAACTTAAGCAAATATGGACTTGTCGGATCACCAACCGCAGTAGAGAAAATGTTTGCACCGCCAGAAGTAGAAAAGCAGGTTTATTTTGATGGAGATGCAAAAGAAAAGACAAAACAATTATTTGACGTATTAGTGAATAAGAAAGTGATTTAGGTGAGATGACATGGAACTAATAAAATTTGATGCAAAACGCTGCAGTCTATGTGGTAAATGCGTGGAAAAATGTCCGTTTGGGGCATTAAGTTTTGAAGATAATGGGATCGTTGTCGGGGACACTTGCCGAATGTGTGGAATGTGTGTCAGACAATGTCCGGAAAAAGCGATCAGCTTTGAGCAGAAAGCAGGATCATTTGATAAAGACAAATGGAAAGATTTTTTGATCTTTGTAGAACAAGAACGTGGAGACATTCATCCGGTTGCATTTGAATTGATCGGTGAAGCAAGAAAGATGGCTTCGAAAGTAAACTTTAAAGTCAAATGCGTGATCGCAGGTGGAGCAGGAACCATTGAGAATGCACATAAACTTCTAGACTATGGAGTTGATCAGGTCTTTGCATATGAGGATGAATCCTTAGAAGGATTCAGAGCAGACTGTTATACAGATGTTGTTGCAGAATGTATCGCAGCACAGAAACCAAGTTCTGTCTTGATCGGAGCAACAGCACTCGGAAGATCATTAGCCCCAAGACTGGCAACAAGATTCCATACAGGATTAACAGCTGATTGTACAACCCTTGATATTAAGTCAAACACAGACATGGTACAGATTCGTCCAGCATTTGGTGGAAATATCATGGCTCAGATTTCTATCACAAAATCAAGACCACAGTTTGCAACTGTAAGATACAGAGTTATGGATGCGGCACAGAAGGTTGAGAGCACAAAAGGAGAGGTTATTGTCTGTTCAGTGAAGGAAGAGATGAAACAATCTCCAATTGAGATCTTAAAATCTGAAGTGATCGAGAAAACAAAGAATATTGAAGATGAAGATGTTTTGGTTGTTGCAGGGCGAGGAGTCCGCAATGAAAAAGATGTGGAAATGTGTGAAGAATTAGCCAAAGCTTTAGGTGGACAGTTAGCATTTACAAGACCGATGATCGAGAATGGTTTTGGAGATGTAGCACATCAGGTTGGATTATCTGGAAGAACTGTTCGTCCAAAACTGATCATTACTTGTGGAGTTTCTGGTGCGATTCAGTTTACATCTTGTATGACAGGATCTGAATGCATCGTAGCGATCAACAATGATCCAGAAGCTCAGATTTTCAATGTGGCACACTATTGTATCGTAGATGACCTGTACAAAGTCGTTCCATATCTGACAGAATTAGTAAAACAACAGAAAGGGGACGAATAAGATGCCATATCCATATAAGAAGATGACCCAGGAAGATTTTGATAAGATCATTGAAATCACAGACAACGAACGTGTATGGGTCGGCGATGAGATCGCAAAAGAATATTACAAAGACGAGATGCCGGAATATGGAGTATTTCCACCGGAATTATACGTGGAAGTATTGAATAAAGAAGAAGTTTCAGAAATCATGAAATATGCTTACGAGCAGAATATTCCAGTTGTCTGCCGTGGGGCTGGAACAGGACTTGCAGGTGGAGCAACTTGTAAATACGGTGGAATCATGTTATCTGTGATGCGTATGAATAAGATTTTTCCAGTGGATCACAAGAACCAGACGATCACGGCACAGCCAGGAGCATTGTTGATTGATATTCAGGCGGCAGCTAAAGAAGAAGGATTATTCTACCCACCAGATCCAGGAGAAAAAACAGCTTCCATCGGTGGAAATGTCATTACCAACGCAGGTGGAATGAAAGCGGTAAGATATGGTCTTACAAGAGACTTTGTCCGTTGTATTGAAGCAGTTATGCCAGATGGTTCCATCATGAATTTCTCATCCAATGTCGTAAAGAATACAACAGGATTTGATGTGAAAGATTTAGTGATTGGTTCTGAGGGAATCTTATGTATTTTGACAGAAGTTACGTTAAAGTTATTGCCTGCACCAACATGTTCAAGTACATTGGTTATGCCATTTAGAAGCTTGGAAGAATGTGCCGATATGGTGCCAAAAGTATTAGATCTGCCATTTGTTCCAACAGCGATTGAATTTTTGGAAAGAGAATTGATCGATATTGTAGAAAGAAGTCTACATAAACTGTTTCCAGTGAAACACGGAGAAGCGGTATTGATCGTTATGTATGATGCATCAAGCAAAGAAGAACTTGATCGTGCAGTAGAAGCAGCTGCAGAAGCTGCATTAGAAAATGGAGCTTTAGATTGTAATATCGCAGGAACGCCAGAACGTGCGGCATCTGTGTGGGAAGTACGAGGAGCAATTCTTGAAGGAATGAAGGCAGATTCCGTTGCACAGGAAGAATGTGATGTTGTTGTTCCAAGATCAGAGATTGCAGAATATGTAAAACAGGCAAAGAAGATTGCATCTGCACATGGAATCCGCGTAGAGCCATGTGGTCATTGCGGAGATGGAAACATTCATACCGAAATGCTTCGGGGACCAGAGATGAGCGATGAGGAGTGGAAGAAGGCAACCCATGAATCATTAACAGAATTATATGCATTATCAAAAAAACTCGGTGGACAGTTATCTGGAGAACATGGAATCGGAAATGGACGTCTTGATTTCTTAGAGGAATTTGCGGGACCAAGAATGATCGAACTATACAAGTCTATTAAACGTGCATTTGATGATAAGCTGATTTTGAATCCAGGAAAAATGATCAAGATCGATGAAAACTAGAATATTAGACTACATTAAGAGAAAAGAGAGGACGACAAAATGAGCGGCAAAAAAAGTTTACTAGTTGACAAGAGTAAGATGCCTCTTGCCATGGGAATCGCATTCGTGGCATTTACGACACAGTTCGGAGGTGGATTTGCTTCCGGAGCACAGATTTATCAGTATTTTATCAACTACGGAATCTGGTGTCTGTTAATGCCACTGATCACACAAGGATTATATGCATTATTTTTCTGGTATGGAATGCGTTATGCATACAAACATAAAACATATGATTACAGAAGTTTTTCTGACAGTTTATATGGAAAGACAAGACCGATCATGTCAAATCTATATGAAATCTGTTATCTGATCATGATCGGAACAGCATCCGCTGCAGCATTTGCAACAGGCGGATCAACACTTCAAATGCTATTTGGAATCCCATACTGGGTATGTACATTGATCATAGCGGCATTTATTTTCGTGATCGCACTCTTTGGAACAAGTGTCGTAAGAAAATGTGCATCTACTTTAAGTGTATTGATCTTGATCGGATTAGTTCTTGTATTAGTACCAAACATCATCGTACAGTGGGATGCGATCACAGCAGCAATCTCTAACTTAGTATCAGGAAAGATGCCTGTGATCTCTGGAGAAAGCGGAGCTTTTGGACCAGCCTTATATTCTGCAGTTTTATATTTCTTCTTCCAGTTAGCATCTGTATCTGTTATGTACCAGCATATGGAACCTGTGACAGATAAGAAGCAGATCAACAAAGCAGCCATTGAGATTTTTGTATTTAATTTCTTTGCAATGGAATTATCCATCATCGGATTATTAGCAGTTGCATACGCAGCAGACCTTGTAACAGCAACAGTTCCTATGTTAGTTTTAGTACAAAATGGGGTATCTTCAGGATTATTAACACCGATCATCTCTGTTTTGATCATCCTTGGATCTATTTCAACGGCGGTAAACATGATCTCTGGAATCGTAACAAGATGTGTCAATGCAGTAGAGCGTCGTATGAGATCTGAGCAGGAAAGACAGAATGGACATTTAGTAAGAAATGCCATTGCAACACTGATCTTTACATTTTTAGCATTTGCGATCGCACAGTTTGGATTGTTGGCTGTTGTAAAACAGGGATATGCGTACCTTGGATATGCAGCATTTATCACATTGTTTATTCCATTTATCATTCATGTGATCGTGACAAAAGGAAAAGAGATTTAAAAATTATTTTTGGGGAAAGAATTTATTATGAAAAAGTTAGGGTTAACGATA
Organism: uncultured Eubacteriales bacterium; assembly: GCA_900551415.1. Lineage (GTDB taxonomy): Bacteria > Bacillota > Clostridia > Peptostreptococcales > Anaerovoracaceae > CAG-238. The sequence continues at coordinate 6,125 of URWB01000079.1, read as the reverse complement.
TTTCCAAGAAAGGCAAGAAAAATAAGCTAAAAGTTAAAAAAAGCAATAAAGTACGAAAATAGGAACTTGCTTTTTAGAGAAACTTGCTATATACTTATTAAGTTATAAAAACAGGGAGCTTGTTAAACAGGCTGAGAGGAAAGTAAAACTTTCGACCTTTGAACCTGATTTGGGTAATGCCAACGTAGGAAACGAAGATGATAAGTCGCGAACATACGGAAAGTTACAAAATCAGTAGCTTTCCGTTTTTTTCGTATGATAAAGGATTCCTATTATGGAAGAATTTACAATGATACGAAACAATGCGGTCAACTGGGAGCACCACTTTTGATCGCAATAGAAAAATAATGCATAAGAGAGAAAAGGAGAGATACTTATGAGAACAGCATTATCAATCGCTGGAAGTGATTCCAGTGGAGGCGCTGGAGTTCAGGCTGACTTAAAGACCATGACAATGAATGGTGTATTTGCAATGAGTGCGATAACAGCACTGACAGCCCAGAATACAACCGGCGTAACAGGAATATTAGAAGCAGATCCAGAATTCTTAAAGAAACAGATCGACGCAGTTTTTGAAGACATCAGACCCGATGCAGTCAAGATCGGGATGGTTTCCTCAAGCGGACTGATCAAAACGATCGCAGAAAGATTACAGCATTATAAAGCGGAAAATATCGTTGTTGACCCAGTGATGGTAGCAACAAGCGGATCACGATTATTAGAAGAAGATGCCGTAGATACATTAAAGAAAGAATTATTACCGATCGCTACGGTAATTACACCGAATATTCCAGAAGCTGAGATTCTTTGTGGAATGGAGATTCACACAGAAGAAGACATGGTAGCGGCTGCAAAAGCGATCTATGAAGATCTTGGATGCGCAGTGTTATTAAAAGGTGGTCATAATATTAACGATGCAAATGACCTTTTATATACAAAAGAAGAAGTTTCCTGGTTTAAAGGAAAAAGAATCAATAACCCAAATACACATGGAACAGGATGCACTCTTTCAAGTGCTATCGCAGCAAATCTTGCCAAAGGTTTTGACCTTAAGATTTCTGTACAGCGTGCAAAAGACTATATTTCAAGAGCATTGGCAGATATGTTGGATCTTGGAGATGGAAGCGGACCAATGAATCATGCATTTGATTTAAAAGATGAATGGAAAGAGGAGGCATAGACAATGGGTAGCAGAAGAACATCAATTTTTGAAAACGGACTGATCTGGTTTGGAGCCGGAGTGTCCTTGGCAGAAATTTTAACAGGTACATATTTCGCATCCTTAGGATTTTCTACAGGATTATTAGCAATCATCATTGGACATATCATTGGATGTGGTATGATGTTTTTTGCCGGATTTATCGGTGGAAAGACAAGAAAAAGTGCAATGGAAACGGTAAAAATGAGTTTTGGATCAACGGGAGCTTTGTTATTTGCAGTGTTAAATATCCTGCAGTTAGTTGGATGGACAGCGATCATGATCTATGACGGATCATTAGCAGCAGCAGGAATCTTCAATATTGCGAACTGGGTATGGCCAGTCATTATCGGAGGATTGATCATTATCTGGATTCTGGTAGGAATTGAAAATCTAGGAAAGATCAATACGGTTGCAATGGCAGCATTATTTATTTTGACACACTTTTGCGAGGCGGCCGTTGAGCGCGTGCTCGCTGCGTGTCGCATGTTTGTGGACGAGGCCCGTGCCTTTGGGGCCGCGTGCATCTGCACCACGTGCACGAGCGCCGCGCGCGATGCGTCCAATGCCGCGCTGCTGCTGGACGGCCTGCGCGGTCTGGGGCTTGAGCCGCAGGTGATTCCGGGCGAGGTCGAGGCACGCCTGACGTTTTTTGGTGTGGCGCACGACTTTGCCGGCGAGCGCATCATCGTTGCCGATTCGGGCGGCGGATCCACGGAGCTCGCGACGGGTGTCTATGCACCGGAGCGCGGCATCTTTGCTCTGGAGGGAACGCGCTCGCTGGACATCGGTTGCCGTCGCGTGACCGAGCGATTTTTCTCGGCACTGCCGCCAACGGACAGCAAGCTTGCGGCTGCTGGCTCATGGGCAAACGAACAGTTTGCGGGTTATTTTGAGAGCCTGCCTGTCGACTTTGAGCGCGCCGAGCGCCTGGTCGCGGTGGGTGGTACCGTCACCACGCTCGTGGCACTCGTTCACGAGCTGGAGCCGTATGATTCGAGCTTTGTGCACCTGCGCGAGCTTTCGCTGGAGCAGGTTTCGACCGCTATCGAGCGAATGTCCGCGCTGGATGCTGCGGGCATCGCCGCGTTACCGGGCGTGCAACCCAAGCGCGCGGGCGTGATCTTGGCAGGTGCCGTGGTGATTCGCGAGCTCATGCGAGCCGGCGGCTACGACACGCTCACCGTAAGCGAGAACAGCCTGCTTGCCGGCATGGCCGCCACCATCAACGAGACTCTCGACGGCGTGACTCCCACCATCGCCTGGACCCCCACTCTCAGCACCCTCTAAATAAGTTGCGGTGAAATACGGACTAAAATCGCCCTTTCGGGCACCAAACAGTCCCTATTCCACCGCAACTCAACAGCCGGCACCTGGGGACGTTCCTTTTCTGCCGGCGCCTGGGGACAGTCCTTGCGGGGCGTCCCCACAGCGCCTATGCCAGCTTGTCGATCTGCCCAATCTCCCAAAGCGGAATATTGATGAGCATGCCCTCGTCTCTATATGCCGCCAGGGAGCTCCTCACGCAACGCTCGAGTTTGAATTTTTCGCAGGCTATTTTCAGGCTCTTCGCTTTAAGGTTCTCTGCCGCCTTGACCTCAAGCGGAAGCACGGTTCCCGCATGGTCGATGGCAAAGTCGGTTTCGGCATTGCCGGAGGTAGAGGACCAATACGCGGGAGTTTTGTCCTGGAGCAAAAGCTCCTGCGCGACGTATTGTTCGGTCAGCGAACCTTTGAACTCGGTAAAAACAGCGGATCCGTTAAGAACGATGGCCGGAGAGAGACCGGAGAGCGCTCCGAGGATGCCGGTGTCGATGCAGAACAGTTTGAAGCCCGAGAGGTCTTCGTAGCTCGAGAGCGGCGCCTTTAGAGCGGAAACACGTGGCACCTTATGAACGATTCCGTAGTCCGTGAGCCACTGGAGGCTTTCCTCGAAATCGCGTGCGCGCGCTCCGGGACGAAGGGCGCCATAGACAAACTTCTTGTTCTCCTTTGCAAGCTGGCCGGGAAGGGATTTCCAAACCAACCTCATGCGCTCGACGATGCGGGCGGGTGCATGTTTGCCAAAATCGGATTCGTAAGCCTCGATGATTTGCTGTTGAAGCCTTCGGGCTTCGATGAAGTCGCGTGTCTCGGCGAAAGTGGAGACAACTTCGGGCATACCGCCGACAACAAGGTATTCCTTGAGCAAGTGCTCGAGCTTTTCGGTAACGTTTGCTAGAAGGTTCATGTCTGCGGCAAGGATGGCGTCGGCGAGCGGATTGCCGTCGACGGCACGAACGAACTCAGCAAACCCCATGGGACGCATGGTGAGCTGGTCGATTTTACCGACGGGAAATGACTCATTTTCGCGTCGGAGCGCGAGGCCCATATAGGAACCGGCTGCCACGATGTGGTATTCGGGTGCAAGTTCGTTGAAGTACTTGAGTGAGGTGATCCCGCGTGGTGCCTCTTGGATCTCGTCGAAGATGATGAGCGTGTCTTCCGGCGTTACGGTTTGGCCACGTAGGAGTTCTATCTGGGAGATGATGCGCTTGGGGTCGAGGTCCCCATCGAACAGTGAGCGTGTGCTCGGCTCGAGCATAAAGTCAAAACGAATGACGTTTCGATACTGCTGGCTTGCGAATTCGTTAAGAAGCCAAGTCTTTCCTGTCTGGCGGGCTCCCCTAAGCAAGAGAGGTTTGCGATTCGCCCTTGATTTCCAAGCGATAAGTTCACTCATAAGCTGTCGCTGCATATTGCCTCCCAACCCTCTCGGCTAGTATAAGGCCATTTGGTCGTTTCCATCGGAAAATGTGCGAGACAACCACGTTTTTCCATCGGAAAATGTGCGAGACAGCCACGTTTTTCCATCGGAAAATGTGTAAATACCAACCTAAGTTGCGGTGGAATAGTTCCTAAATGGGCTGATAAACTGCCAAAACAGGAACTATTCCACCGCAACTTAGAGCCCCGCCGGCGTGTAAAAGAAACGAGCCCGCATCCCTTGGGGACACGGGCTCGCAAGCAATCACATGGTAGGGGCGGTGGGACTCGAACCCACAATCCTTGCGGCGAGAGATTTTAAGTCTCCTGCGTATGCCAATTCCGCCACGCCCCCGTGAGACTAGAAGTCTAGCACAAGCCGTCCGTTACGCGTTGACGGCCATCGAGTGTTGGCCCGACTTCTCCAGGAACTCCTGGAACTTGGCTTCGTCGCCCTTGTTCTTGTACTGCAGGGCCAGCAGGTATTCCAGGCGGCAGCTCTTGACCTTGTCGTCACCGGCCTCCTTGAGCATGCGCTCCAGCTCGGGAATGTCGTTGTGGCGCTTCAAGATCATCGTGTCGTACATCAGTTGGCATTCGTGCGCGACTGCCTCGGCCTGACCGCCCTCAAAGCCCTTGATCTCGTGCAGGAGCTCCTTGGATTTTTTGCGGTCCTCCTGGCCAACGTAGTAGTTAAAGGCCTTAATCACCAGGTCGACGCGCTGCATCTTGGGCAGTTTGAGTCCCAGCAGCAAATCGAACATCTCGTCGGCGCGCTTGTGGTCCTCGCGCAGCAGATAGGAGTTCAGGCGCAGGTAGTCGCGGTTATAGCGCGGGTACAGCATGCTGGTGAGTTTGCCATCGAGCAAACGATCGAACTCGTCCCACTGCTTCGCAGCCATAAGCTGCTGCAGGCGCTTAAACGTGGTGCGTTTTTTGACGCTAAAGAACACCGACACGGCGATACAGATGATGACGACGGCGGTCCAGAGGGTGCGGGAATCGGGCATATTGGGGTCCTTAGTCGCTCATAAAGCGAGCGGTATGACAACACGTACTAGATGTATTATACGCAGCGCGCAAGCAAACTGGCATAAAAGCTCATCGAGGCTGAGTGCCATCGCTCGCTGCGGTACACTTACCTAAAGTAAACCACGAAGGGAGACATTACCTATGAAGAAGATCGTTTTGGCTTGCGGTGCTGGCGCTGCTACTTCCACGCTCGTTGCCCAGAAGGTCGCTACCCTGCTCGACGCCAACGGTTACGCCGACAAGTACGAGATCGTGCAGTGCGCCATCTCCGAGGCCAAGGATTACTGCGACGAGGGCGCCGACCTGCTGATCGCCACCACCGTTGCCCCCGAGGGCCTCACCTGCCCGTACGTGAGCGGCGTGCCCTTCATGACCGGCATGAACCGCGTCGCCGCCGAGAAGGCCGTCCTCGACGTCATGGCTCAGTAGGCGCTGACTGTATGAGTGAGCAGAACGCCAACCCGGTAGAGCTCTTTGGCATGCGCGTCGCTCACGTGGGCATCAACGCCACCGACCCGGCAGACGCCTTGGAGATTGCGGAGCTGTTCTCGACGATGATGGGCCTGCCCGTTATCGAGACCCCGGTTTCGTACTTTAACGATTCGCTGGTCGAGATCATGAAGCAGAACGGTCGTGGCGCCAAGGGCCACATCGGCTTTGCCGTCAACGACATCGATGCGGCCGAGAAGTGGTTTGCCGAGCGCGGGCTCGAGGTCAATGAGGAGTCGCGCGTGCTGCTGCCCGACGGCGGCACCAAGCTCGTGTATTTTAAGCGCGAGTTCGCAGGCTTCGCCGTGCATTTGTGCCGTGAGTAGCGCACAAGCTGCCATAGCTAACAAAAAAGGGATAGGGCCGCATGGCCTTATCCCTTTATTTATGCCGAGGGGTCGACTTTTGCAACGGTCAAAAAACCGAAGTCTAATACTTTTCCGAGAAGTGAACGAGACAAATTGGACCCCCGAAGCATTGACACTTTAAGGGCATCGTTTCCTGCGGTTTCGATACTAGAATCCTGCGATTTTGCCGACGAAAAATGTGGATGCTTCAGGGGTCCAAAAACAGACGTTCACTTCGCGGAAAAGTATTAGACCTCGATTCACGAGGGGGCTTCCTACCGCGGCAGGCGAATCGTAAAGCGGCTGCCGACGCC
>URWB01000078.1 GCA_900551415.1 uncultured Eubacteriales bacterium | reverse complement strand
CGAAATCTGAGATTTCTATGCGCACATGGCGCTCACCCATGAGCGCCGCTTCGCAGGGTGCTTTTGTCGTTATTCCGGAAATGGCGCTGTCGCACAGTTGATGGAATTCATCGACCGGAGCGGCAGCTCTTTTGCTTTGATTAAGAGATTTCTATCCTTGCAGAAGCCGCAAAAAATAAAACGGTAACACAAACAGGGGCTTCACAGCCCCACACATTCGAGCTCTTTCTTATGCGACTTTGTTTTCGCAGTGGAGATAGCTTCTTGTCTTCCTGCTTTGAATTTTGCTGTGCAGTTTCCCGATGTTATGTGAAACGGCTAAAAGAACACACTCCGCATAAACATTGCTCTCTCCGCGGCAAAGAAATCTTTTGAACCCTCTATCCCATTTTAAGGCTGCAAAGCTGCCTTCCGCCTGGATGCTGCGATTGATTCGCAATAGGATTCCCTGTTTGCTGGTAATGCGTTCTAGAGATTCTGCTCGCTGTTCTTCAAATTTTCTTGCAACATCTAAGGTTTTGTACCGCTCCTTCTCCGGTATTTTCCAATGATTTCCCTTGATGCAGCTGCTTTTTACAGGACAATTTGTACACGCTTCGCAGCGATAGAGTGTTTTCTCTGAAACATATCCGGTTGCCGTCGTCCTCGCCTTTGTGCCGATGACCTTAAGAACTTTCCCCTGACTACAGTAGTAGCAGTCTTTTTCTTTTTCATAAACCATATTCTCACGATTAGCGATGTCGTTTTGATACTTTCTGGTCTTGGAAATTTCATAGTTCGCAGCCTTGATATACGCAAGCTGCCCGTGTGTCTTCAGATAGCTGTAATTTTCTTCACTTTCATATCCAGCATCTGCTACAATGTTTTGATATGTAAACGGAAGCTGCTCTCGCATATCTTCCAAAAAAGGAATAAGCGTCGGGGTATCCGTTGGATTGGGCAAGGTCTGCAGCCATACGACATAATCCGCATCTACGCCATGCTGCAGATTGTATGCCGGTTTCAGCTGACCGTTTTTCATCGCATCTTCTTTCATGCGCATGAAGGTTGCATCCGGATCTGTTTTTGCATAGCTGTTTCGCTTTCCGCAGCGATAAATCTTTTGGTTGTATTCCTTTGCTTTTTCTAAGAAATGACTTAGCTGTTCTATTTGCTTTTGCAGCGTATATTTTCGTTTCCAAACAAAGGTATATTTGTTTGCGTTGGCTTCCATCTTTGTTCCGTCGATGAAAAATTTTTTTCCTGAGATCTCTCCCAGTTCATAGAGTAATTGTGTGCACTGAGTAAGGAACTCCTTTGCGCAAGGAGCAAAGTGCAGACTGCGAAATCTGGCAATTGTGGCATGATCCGGCGCAGGCTTTCCCTCTAATAGATATATGTAGTTGACATCCCGCTTGCAAGCAGTTTCGATGACTCTTGAGGCATATTTGGTGTCCAAGTATGCATAGAGAAGAATTTTCAACATCTGGCGTGGTGTTACTTGATTTTCTTTCAAGATATTGTAAGTATCATAAAGACAAGTCAGATCCATCTCCTCTACAAACTGACTCAGTAATCGCACGCTGTCATTGTCCGGAATGATGAATTCAAAATTCATCGGAATTTGAAGTTGAAAACATTTCTCATTTGATGTATAGTTTTGGGTAGTGGTATGAAGTTTTTTCATCACAACCATTATACCACAAAACCCCTTGCAAGTGTGAATTTGCAAGGGTTTTTCAACTTTTTATCAACATAAAAGAGCTGCCGCTCTGGTCGATGGATTCCATCAACTGTGCGACAGCCCCGTTTTATTCCACTAAAGCTACAAAAAAGAACAGGTCTGAGCGGCCTGTTCTTTTGAGTCCATTTTTATCTGATTCGGTTTGCTTTGTCTCGTTTATCTTTCAATATATTCGTCCCGTCCGGCGCCGACGGAAACGTATTTGATCGGGCAGCCAACGGCTTTTTCAATCATTTCAACATAGTCGCGTGCGGCCTTAGGCAGCTCGTCGAAGCTACGGCAGCCGGAGATGTCGCAGTGCCAGCCTTCCACATATTCGTAATGCGGCTTGGCCTCGGCAAGCATACTTCCATTCGGGAAGTTGTCGATCAGCGCGCCGCCGACTTCGTACTGCGTACAGACCGGGATCTTGTCCAGATAGGACAGCACATCGAGCTTGGTCAGCGCGATCTCAGTCGCGCCCTGCATCAGGGTGCCGTAGCGGGAGGCTACCACGTCAAAGCCGCCGACTCTGCGCGGACGTCCGGTCGCGGCGCCGTATTCACCGCCTGCCTCTCTGAGTCTGTCCGCTTCCTCCCCGAAAAGTTCACAGGTAAACGGTCCTTCCCCGACGCAGCTCGAATAGGCTTTCATAATGCCGACCACGCAGTCCTCCTTGCAGAACGGAATACCCGCGCCGATCGGCGCATAGGCTGCGATCGTGGAGGACGAGGACGTATACGGGTAGATGCCGAAGTCGATATCACGCAGCGCGCCCAGCTGGGCCTCGAACATCAGGTTCTTGCCTGCCCGTACCGCATCGCCGAGGTAAACTGTGGTATCCTTGATATAATCCTTGAACGGAAAACCGTAGGTTTCGAGCCACTGATACATGTCGTCCGGCGAAATCGGTTCGTGCGCATAGCCGCCGGCCACAGTCAGGTTCTCCCATTCGACCAAATCCGCCACGCGCTCTTTGAGATGCTCCGCATGCAGCAGATCGCCCATACGAAGCGTTTTTTTCATATATTTGTCGGCATAGACCGGCGCGATACCGCGTCGGGTGGAACCGAATTTTTTGTCTGCCAGTCTGTCCTCTTCCAGAATGTCACGCATCTTGTGATACGGCATGCAGATCGTCGCGCGGTCACTGATGACCAGATGTTTCGGCGTGATCTCAATGCCCTTGTCGCGCAACATTTTAATCTCGTTGAAAAGATGCTCGAGGTCGATGACCATGCCCGGCCCCATCACGTTGACGGTCTCGTCGCGCAGAATGCCCGACGGCAGCAGGTTCAGAATGAACTTGCCCTTTTCGTTGACGACGGTATGACCGGCATTGTTGCCACCCTGATAGCGGATGACGATATCATATTTTTCACTCAGAAGGTCGACCATGCGGCCCTTGCCTTCATCGCCCCAGTTTGTTCCTACCACAGCTGTTAACATTGTGCTACCTCCTTATATCTTTGGTATTGTTCTATGGATTTCGCCGTACGCGCCTTGCGAAAGCAGCGCGCAGAGCGTTGTAATCATTTGAAATTTTTGCGGTTTTGCCTGCCTGCCGCGCCTATACGTTGATCTCAACCTCCGCGCCCACAAGCTCCGCGTTCGCGTCGAGAACAGGCTGCACATAGTCCGCCAGGAACCGCGTCACCTGCTGCGGCGCGCAGCCCACGAACTTGCGCACATCGAGTACCGCTGCGAGACTCTCCTCGGTCAGACCGAAGCGTTCGTCCGCGAGAAGCAGTGAAAGCAGATTGTTTTCCTTGCCCTCCGCCTTGACAGCCTTTGCCGCCTGCTGAGAATACTGCCGGATGATCTCGTGCAATTCCTGCCGGTCGCCACCGCGGCTGACCGCGTCCATGAGGATGTTCTCGGTCGCGATGAACGGCAGTTCCTCCCGCAGATGCTTCGCCATAACCTTGTCGTAGACCGTTCCCCCGGTGATAACGTTGATCGCCAGAGAAAGGATGCCGTCGGCAGCCAGGAAAGATTCCGGTATCGTAATTCGGCGGTTCGCGGAGTCGTCCAGCGTCCGCTCAAGCCACTGATTGGCGGCGGTATCCGCGGTATTGCCGGTACAATTGATGATGTAGCGTGAAAGTGATACAATCCGCTCGCTGCGCATCGGGTTACGCTTGTATGCCATGGCAGAGGAACCGACCTGTCCGCTCTCGAACGGTTCGTCGAATTCCTTCATATGCGCCATCAGACGCAGATCGACCCCCATCTTGCTCGCGCTTTGCGCGATGCCGCTGAGTACCTGCAGAACGAAGTTATCAACCTTGCGTGAATAGGTCTGTCCGGAAACCGGCATGCAGGCTTCAAAACCCATCTTCGCCGCGATCTTTCGTTCCAGCTCTCTGACCTTGTCCTGATCTCCCTCAAACAGCTCCAAAAAGCTTGCGCCTGTACCTGTCGTACCCTTGCAGCCAAGCAGTTTTAAATGCGCCAGTTCAAATTCCAGACGTTCGTAGTCCATCAGGAAATCCTGCAGCCACAGGCAGGCGCGTTTGCCCACCGTCGTCGGCTGCGCCGCCTGAAAATGCGTATAGGCGAGTGTCGGTGTGTCTTTTTCACGCTCTGCGAAATCCGCCAGCGCGCGCATCAGGCTGACCAGCAGCTTCTTGATTTGTAACAGTCCTTCTTTCATCTGCAGGATATCGGTATTGTCGCCGACAAAGCAGCTCGTCGCGCCAAGATGAATGATCGGCGCGGCAGTCGGACAGAGCTCCGCGTAGGTGTGGATATGCGCCATGACGTCGTGACGCAGCTTCTTTTCGTAATCGGCTGCTTTGTCATAGTCGATGTCATCAATATGCTGCTTCATTTCCTCGATCTGCGCGTCCGTGATTGCGAGTCCGAGCTCCTTTTCGCTCTCAGCCAGCGCGATCCAGAGTCTGCGCCAGGTGGAAAACTTGTTGTCCGGGCTGAAGATGCGCTGCATCTCCTTGGACGCGTATCTGCCGCAAAGCGGATTTTCGTAAATTTCTTTATGCATGGTTCGTCTCCTTTTTGGTAAGGGCAGCTTCTATCAGCCCCAAGAACAACGGATGTGCTTTATTCGGCCGGCTCTTGAATTCCGGGTGGAACTGCACGCCGATATAAAAATCATTTTGCGGAATCTCAACGGTCTCCACGATGTTGCCGTCCGGGGACGTACCGCTGATGACCAGTCCACTTTCCGCCAGAGTTTCCCGATATAGATTATTGAACTCGTAGCGATGGCGATGACGCTCCGAGATCTCCTCCGTGCCGTAGCAACGGTACATCTGCGTACCCTTCGCGATCCTGCAGGGATAAGCGCCCAAACGCAGCGTGCCGCCCTTGTCGATCTGATGGCTCTGATCCGGCAGGAAATCGATGACCTTGTACTTGCTCAGCTCGTCAAATTCTCCGGAATTTGCGTCCTCCATGCCGCAGACATGTCTGGCGAAGTCGATGACCGCAACCTGCATTCCCAGGCAAATGCCCAGATACGGAAGATTGTGCGTCCGGCAGTAAGCGGCGGTCAGGATCTTGCCCTCGATCCCGCGATTGCCGAAGCCGCCCGGAACGATCACGCCGTCACAGCCGGAAAGCAGGCTCTCCACCGTCTGTTCGTTGATGGTTTCGGAGTCGATCCACTCAATCTCGATATTGGTACCGTAGGCATAGCCCGCATGCCGCAGCGCCTCGGCTACCGAAAGATACGCGTCGTGCAGCTGGACGTACTTGCCGACCAGCCCGATGGTCACACTGCGCTCCGCGCTGTGAATCTTGTCAATCAGCGCTTTCCATTTGGTAAGATCCGGTTCCGGCGCCGTGATTCCCAGTTCTCTGCACACGATATCCGAGAAATGATGTGCTTCCAGCATTAGCGGCGCTTCATACAGAACGGGGATCGTGATGTTTTCGATGACACAATCCGGCTTGACATTGCAGAACAGCGCGATTTTTTTAAAAATGCTTTCTTCTAACTTTTCATCCGCGCGCAGAACGATGATGTTTGGCTTGATGCCAAGGCCCTGCAGATTTTTGACGGAATGCTGCGTCGGCTTGCTTTTGTGTTCGTCAGAGCCTCGCAGATACGGTACCAATGTCACGTGAATAAAGAGCGCGTTATCCGCGCCAACCTCCAGTCCGACCTGTCGGATTGCCTCCAGGAACGGCTGGCTTTCAATATCTCCGGTCGTGCCGCCGACTTCCGTGATGACCACGTCCGCGTCGGTCGCGCGTCCGACATTGTAGATAAACGATTTGATTTCATTGGTAATATGGGGAATTACTTGTACGGTTTCGCCGAGATATTCGCCCCGGCGCTCCTTGTTCAGCACATTCCAGTACACCTTGCCGGAGGTCAGGTTGGAAAACCGATTCAGGTCTTCATCGATGAAGCGTTCATAATGCCCGAGGTCCAAGTCGGTTTCCGCGCCGTCCTCGGTGACGAATACCTCGCCATGCTGATACGGACTCATCGTCCCGGGGTCTACATTGATATAGGGGTCTAATTTTTGCGCCGCTACCTTGAGACCTCGTTCCTTGAGAAGTCTTCCAAGCGACGCCGCGGTAATGCCTTTGCCAAGCCCTGACACAACGCCTCCGGTCACAAAAATGTATTTTGTCTGCTTCGCACTCTGTTTGATGGTGGTTTGCTTCATGATGCTGCCTCTTTCTTTTTTGGATTCTCTCTGACTCCCGCAAAAACAAAAATAAGGGCACTAACTGACAGGAACCCTCACGACCAGCCAATTAACATCCTTATCTTCTTGCGTCTTTATTCTTTTTCTTCTTTTTAACAGAGATATTTTACTGATTTTTTTCTCACTTGTCAACTTTTTTCACAAGAAAAATTGTGTTTTTTTGTGTTTTTCCTCAATATGGAAGTTTTTACGATAACTTTACAGCAAAGGTCACACCCTCTGCGCGTAAAAAAGAAAAAATGCGGAACATCTGTTTACTTTTTGTTCGTCTTATGGTAAACTGTTCGTAGCTGAAAAATCACAGAGAAGTTGAGAAAGGAAGCAGTGCAATGTTAAAACAAAGAGAACAAAAAATTCTGGATTATATGAAGTCGGAGATCAAAACCAAGGGTTATCCTCCGACAGTCAGGGAGATTTGCGCTGCTTTACATATCAAATCCACCTCAACGGCGCATAAGGATATCGAAAGTCTTGTCAGACAAGGCTACCTGGTTAAGGATCCTTCCAAGCCGCGAGCCTTGATGGTCGTCGATCCGCAGGAGGCCTTCGGTCATATTCCCGCGGGCAAGATGCCTGCCGCGCCTGCGCGGGAGGCAGGGGCAGACGGCACGTCCCTGCAGTCGGTTTCGGATGTCGTTGAGATTCCGGTTGTCGGCCGCGTTGCCGCAGGCTCTCCGATTCTCGCGGAAGAGAATATTGAGGACAGCTTTCCGGTTCCGGCGCGCTTCGCCGCAAACGGCACGAATTTCATGCTGCGGGTGCGCGGTGAGAGTATGATTGAAGCGGGGATTATGGATGGTGACCTGATTCTCGTACAGCAGACCGAAACCGCGAATAACGGAGAGATCGTCGTCGCCATGATCGACGGCTTCGAAAGCGAAGCGACCGTCAAAACCTTTTATCGGGAGTCCGGTCATATCAGACTGCAGCCGGAGAACCATACGATGAGTCCGATCATCGTCAAAGACGTCCGCATCATGGGCAAGGTCAAGGGCGTGTTCCGCTACTTCAGCTAAACTTCTCGCTGCTGCCCCTGTCCATCGTAAAAACAAAAGAACTGTCCTGCAGCCGATGCATCTTTTTCATCACCGCTGTGAGACAGTCCTTTTTTTGTTATGCGGGAAATATCACAATGTGACATTTTAAAATGACTGTAAAAGCGCCTTGTGAAGCGGCGCAGCAATCATCCGATGACCAATGGGACCAAGAGAGGTACGACGATGCACATCAGTGCGCCGGTGCAGAATGAATACACCAAGGTTTCCTGATTGCAGGAGCGTTCAACGATCGGCATGCAGACATCCATCGCGGAGACGCCGGGAATCGCTGTCGCTTCAATATAACCGATCTTTTGCGCTGCCAGTGGAATGATGATGATACCAAGTGTTTCGCGGATGACATTGTGCATAAATGAAATCGCGCCGGCAACCGCATGTCCCGCCTCAGTTATCATGCTCGGCGCAAGCGTATACCAGCCGAAGCCTGCGCTGACGGCTACCGCTTCGCCGACCGTCAGCGGCGAGAGCAACCCATACAGCACGCCCGCGAGCAAACTGCCCGCCACAGCTGCGAACGGGAAGAACAATACCCGAAAGCCAATCGTCTTCAGATTTTCTACCACGGTTCCCGAAAGCCCCATGCTGAAGCCGACCAGACCAAGCAGGATACAAATGCCCGCAGTCAACCAACTGCCGGACATATCCTGAAACACCTGCAGGTCGGAGAAGAAGCGCGGCACGACATAATATCCGCCCAGCATGCCGATGATCACAAAAGTCAGAATCAGCAGGGTCGTCTTGGCACCGGAGCCATGTTCCGCCTCGGCCGTTTCAACCTCGGCTGTCCTTGCTTCCTCAAAAGCCTCGACGGCGGATACCGCATTCTCCGCGGCGATTTCCAGTTCCTCCGCGATCTCTGACACTGCAGCAACATCTTTCTCAGCCGTTGTCACACAGCTTTTTTCGCGTACGACCGGCAATGCGTGGCGATCAATTCCGACAATCTTGCGTGTCACAAACACAGCCAGCATGCTGCCGCCCACTGTCAACAGTGTAATCAAAACGGACTGCAGCCCGATGGTCCCAAGATTCGATGTAACCTCTTCATTTGCTCCCATGCGCAGCCCCATCACGCAAACGAGCAGATAGATTACAAGATTCAATGCCTGGTCAATAAAAGAAAATTTTTCCGCGTATCCGCGCAGCTTTGAGGCCGCCGCGTAGCAGATAAGCATAATCGTCCAATATAATATTAACAATAGCATGTTGTTCCCTCGAATTTCATGATGCTTTAGAGTTACAGGTTAATCATGATCGGCACCATGATCGGCACCAAAAAGCTCATTGTCACGCCGGTCACAAACCCGTAGGTAACCGCTTTGCCGTGGGTCGCGCGGTTGACGATCGGCAAGCAAACGTCCATCGCCGGCGCTCCCGGGATGCAGGCAGCTTCAATATAACCGATCTTTTCGGCGATCAGCGGCAGCAGCAGGATGCTGAAGATTTCCCGCATGACATTATGTAAAAAGGAGATCGCGCTCGCGGTTAAATAGCCGGCTTCCATGATGATGCCCGGCGCCAGCGAATACCAGCCAAAGCCCGCGCCGATCGCCAAAGATTCCTGCAGGCTCAGTTTGAACAAAAGACCACAAACTGCCGATCCGATCAACGTACCGATGATGCAGACAAATGGAAAAACCAAAATACGCAGTCCCGCTTCCCTCATCATCGTCAACACCGTTCCTTCCAGGCCAAGATCCAGTCCGACGAATACCATCAGAATGCACAGACCGATTTTGATGCCAAGGCTCGCCGCATGATCAAAGACCGCGATATTTTCTCCGAACAGCGGTCTGGCAACCAGATAGCCGAGTGCCATGCCGATGATGACAGAGCAAAGAATAATCAGCGTCATTTTATTGATGCCATGCTTTTCGGCTTCGACTTCCGCTTCCTCCTCCATAGCGGCTTCCGTAAGCGCGTCGCAGTGCAGAGCGGCGATTTTTGCGTCCTTCGTAAAGCCAAGCGCTTTTCGCGCAAAGAAAAGGCAAAGCAGTGAGCCAATCATCATCGCGATGGTCATGGCAAAGGCAGCTAGTCCAATCGTTCCTAAATTATCGATGATTTCCTCGTTCGCGCCCATGCGCGCGCCCATCAGTACCACCAACAGCACAATGGCCATGGTCTGTACGGTTCCCGTCCAGCCGAGCCGGTCTCGATACGCCCGCACCTTGCTGCCGACAATCCCGCTGACAACAATGATGCTGATGTACAAAATAATGTCCGTCATAGTATCTTTTCTTCTCCTTTAATTCTTCCAATTCACTCCTCTAAACTTCCTCAGACCCTGATCACAAGCTGATGGTCTGATTCTGCCCGTTCTTTCTATTTTACTCTATTCTTCCGCGAATGTCACCCTTATTTTCAAAGAATCTATACTTCTTTTTTACATGCGCATCGCTTGTGTCATCAGCGGAATCGTGATAGAATAAAAAAGAAAATCAATTCCGTTTTTTCGCAAACGGAGGACAAAAGTACGCATAACGAAATCGAGATTTCTATGTGCGCATGGCGCTCATGGATGGACGCCGCTCCGCAAGGTGCTTTTGTCGTTATTTCCTACATACTAATAAAGGAGGTACTCTGCAATGCTGCATGAAGTTAGTTTCAAATCTTTTAATGAACGGGATACTGTTTACGGCTGGATTTACGTACCTGCGTGCGAACCAAAGGGCATCGTACAGCTGATTCACGGATTCGGCGAACATTCCCGCCGCTATTTCCATCTAATTGTCCGGTTGATGGAGGCCGGTTATATCGTTGCCGCCGATGACCACGTCGGTCATGGCAAGACTGCGCTCGAAAACAACACCTGGGGCGACTGGGGCAATCAGGGTTTCCATACAATGATGGAGGACGAGCACCAGCTCAAAGCGCTTGTCAGCGAGCTTTATCCAAACCTTCCGTACTTCCTTTACGGTCACAGCATGGGCTCCATGATCGCGCGCGACTTTATGACCAAGTACGGCGAGGAACTGACGGGCGCGACCATCTGCGGCACCTGCGGTGTTTTTCCGATCGCGGAGGAGACCATTGCCAAAATCGACAGACTGATTGATGAGGGCAAAGGCGATGCGGCGGATCCGGATCTGGGCGGTGAGCTGCTCGGCTGGATGTGCGGACGCTGCGGCGAGATCAAGATCGGCAATGAGTGGATTTGCCATGACCCTTACGTACAGCAGGATCACGCGGCGGACCCGTTTGACGCGTTCACCAAACCGACTACCAACCGTTCTATGAAATATTTTGTGGAGATGATTAAGTCCATCGAAGGAAAAGAATGGGCCGCAAAAGTTCCGACAGATCTTCCGATCTACAACATCGCCGGCGACCAGGATCCGGTCGGCATGTACGGCGAGGGCGTTTATCAGGTATCCAATTGGCTGGCCGAAACCGGTCACGAGGATGTGACGACCGAACTCTATACCGGATTCCGTCATGAGATCCACAACTATGCGGAGATCAAAGATGACGTCGCAGACGGCATCATCGAATTCATGGATGAAGTACTGGCTGAGGGGCAGATTGACTAAGCTCTGCCTCCAGCCTCCTATCGATTTTTTCTCCGGTCCCCGCATAGAGGACCGGAGATTTTTTTATTATGCAGGAAATATCGTTTGCGATATTTCCGGAATATCGACAAAGACACCTTGCGGAGCGCCTGCCACGCATGGCAGACATGCGTGCAAAGGAATCGCAGGTTTCGTTTTGCACACGTTTGTCCCAGACTTTTTCCAAAAAAAACTTGACAAACCGCCTGTTAATCCTGTATGCTATGTAGTTGAAAAGAACATCTTTAAATCGGTACAGAGAGACCGGCAAGATTGATATTATGGCTCCGCGGATTTTTTGCGGGGGTTTTCGGTATGGTCTTGCGAATGCAGGGCTGTTTTTTATTGAAAGCACCACCGCGCAAAACATAAGCTGACAAACGGAGATGTTCCTTCCAAAACATACAGATTCAGGAGGACAATCATGAAAACACAACACGAAGCAATTTACAACGCGCGTGA
>URWB01000077.1 GCA_900551415.1 uncultured Eubacteriales bacterium | reverse complement strand
ATATGAACTGTTTCGGGCAATTCATTATGAAGGATCAGATGCTGGATCGGTTTTTTAACGAATATTTCTTTATCAAAAATAACGGCCTGATCCCGACACAGCTTTCTTTTATCCGCAGCAGACTGCGCAGATTGAAAGAGCCCGAGATTTATCAGAAAATGACGCTGGAATGCGCGGAAAGACTGCAGATGGATAAACAGACGGCGGAGGATCGGGTGAATCGCTATTTTGCGGAGCTGCAGCATTTTTTGAGCGTGGAATATGAAGAGAATATGGAGCTGATCGATACGCGGATCAATAACTATTACAATCTGGCGAACACGCGTATCCTGCTGATGGCGAGCCGCGGTGAAAAAATGGAAAGCGTGCTGCATGATTTTTTAAATGCGATCGGTCAGCTTCCGGAAGCGGAACAGGAAACTGCCAGCGAAAAGGTCGGTGATGCACTTCGTATCACGCAGCAGAGATATATCGGCTATCGTTCTTTTGACAAGAGGCGCAAAGTGAAAAATACGGGAGAAAACATCGGACTCTATAAAGAGGAGCTCACCGAAGAAGATAAAGAAGCCAAGACCGAACAGCTCTTCCGGCAAGCGCAGAATCGCTATTCGGTCGAGCGGACCGGAGATTATCTCGATGCACAGCTTGGCATGGCAGAAAGCCTTGTGATCGGAGAAAAGCCAATCCTGTCACGGGAAGAGGTTTTGATGTATGCAGCGGCGATGGCATATGCAGGTAATGAGGAATTTCCGTTTGAAGTAGAACTCGGAGATGAAACAGTTGAAACAGAAACCGCCGAGATCAGCGGAGCACGCATCCGCCGAAAGAGCAAATAGAAAGAAACAGGTGAAGAACTATGGGATTAGAGATCATCAAGAAATGGAATGAGGAAGATGCATATCTGTTCAAACGCTGCATTCGAAAACTGTTGGATGCCACATTTCTCGTTGCGGATAAAGACGAAAAATTATATGACTTCATTGCTGCAGAGTCCAATCACTATGATGTAAATGCCTATCTTTCCCTCATTGGTTATCAGGTGATGGTGGATGACAGACTGAAAGTTGCTATGCTGCAGCAGCATGATGAAGATTTGGAAACGGTAGGCTTGAAACGAGCAAACCTTTATCGTTTTGACTCGAAGCAGATTAGGCTGCTCTTGGTGCTGTGGATGCTCTATTTAGAACGAATGGGATACAAGGAGCCTGTCTTTGTCACAGTCGGGGATATCATCGATAAGTGCGGAATTTATCAGATCAGCCTGACACCGACCGATTTTAAAAACGCATATCAGGTTTTTAAGCGTTTCAGTCTCATCGATTTTGGAGATGATATCAGTCAAGAGGATGGCATTGTCCGTCTGTATCCGTCCCTACAGTTCTGTATGGAGATCGGACAGTTAAAACGTGTCATCGAGGAATACACAGGAACACAGGATCTGACTGCGGGTGATGATACATCTGCCGATACGGACGAGGGAGCGGAACAAAACGCGGATCTATTCACGGAAAGCGAGGAAGAAGAGTATGAGTAAAATCAGTTTGCGCGAAGTGAAGTTGATCAACTGGTATGGCTTTGTCAATGAAACGATTCCACTGTCGGACCATATGACCTTGATCACCGGCGAGAACGAAAGCGGGAAATCAACGATTTTAGATGCCATCAAATATGCGTATACCGGGGATACTAAATTTAATGAGGCCACAAGTAAGAACAATACCGGAATCGGCAAACGCAATCTTGTTTCCTACACCAGATGCTTATTGGATCCCAGCGCGGGTATTTACGCAAGACCGGCAGATAAGATGCCGAATGTCTTCACACACATTGCATTGGAGTATTATGACGAGATCAATCAAAGCGCCTTTGTGCTTGGAGTCGTGCTGGAAACTTCCTCCACAGATAATCTTACGAACGGCTGGTATGCTGCTGAGAAAAAAACGCTGCGCGACCTTTGCTTTACCTATGAAGACAACGGCGTAGAAAAACCTTACGACGCATCCGATTTCCAGAGAAAAAACGGATTGAAGCTGAAAACGAAAAAAGAAGGCATCATTTTGTTCATGCAGATGACCGGACTGAAGCTGCCATATCAAGAGGTGAGCACGTATCAGCGAAAACTCCGCAATATCATGGCATATAACCCTGCGGCCAAAATCCAGGAGTTTATCAAAGAATCGGTATTGGAGGAGCATCCGGTTCGATTTGAGAAGCTAAAAGACGCCAAGCAGAACATCGAACGCATCAACAATAGTCTGGAGCAGATCAATCAGGAAATTCAGGATTTGGATGAAATACTGGATAATTTCGGGTAATTGGACAAACAACAAAACCGTTTGCTTACAGATGATATCAAACGAAAATATCAGAACGTTCTGGAATGTCAGAAAAACCTGCAGGGTGCAGAACAGCGTATAGAAGAGAATCGTCTGCAGTGCAGAGAACTGGAGACGAAGATCGAAGCTAGGAAGAAAGAAATACGAAATACACAGGAGCAATATAACAAAGTAAAGGATGCGCTGCAAACGATGGATGCGTCACAGGCAATCACTGCCTCCCAAAGGGCTATCGAGGGCTATGAGGAACGCCTTCAAAAACTGCGCCGAGAAGTGTCTGCATTGGAAAATTTCCTGCGGGAGATCAGAGTAGCTCTTGAACACACAGAAATACGTGAGGCGGAGCGGCTACTTGACGATGAAATGCCGGAAAAACTTATGGACCCGAAAATAGATGCGGTGGAAAAGCAGCTTTTTCTTGAGAGCCTAAAACGAGCTTTGCAGGCAGCCAGAGACGCGGTATTGCAGCAGAAATATGCGATCGATGACGAATTGAAAAAGATCCAAAAGGAATGCGTTCTGCAGAATGAAATTCTGCAAACCTGTAAAAAGAAGAAAGCAGACTTTACTTTTGCGGGGGAACAGCTAGCATTCATCAAAGAGGTCAATCTCGAATTGGAACAGCTTGGCATCCCGGAGCGAGCAAAAATGGCTTGTGAATATGTCATAGGCATAAAGGACGAGGAATGGAGAAATGCGATCGAAGCATTCCTTGGAGTGCACCGCTATGCAGTGATCGTTTCGCCGACTGCTTTTGATATTGCCAACCGTATGTTGGATAAATCCGGCCATCGGTATCTTGAATTGGTCAATACAAAAAGGCTCATGCGAAAAGAACTCGTCTGTGAAGAGGATGCGGTATTCCATCTTTTGGATATTCAGAATTCGCATGCTGCGGCATATTTTAAATTCTGGCTAGGAAGGATCCATGCAGTGCCGATAGAGGAAGTTCCGAACTACGATAATGCCATGTCCAAAGAGGGAAAGCTCAGCAGGAATATGGCAGTAACATATCTGAACTTCAAAAAAATTAAAAGTTACTGTCTCGGTGAAGAGGCAATCGAGCTGAACCGGGCGGCAGCGCAGAAACGGCTCAACGCGTTGGAAAAAGAGGAAACTGCGGCTTTGAAAAGCCAAAAGGAGCAGCAGGAAAAAACTGATTCGCTTCGTTATGCGATCGACAGCTTCCGTGAATTTAATCTTAACGCCCATCGAGAGGCCGCACAAACGGAAGCACAGCTGCGCGAAGAAAACAAATATTGCAAGGAACTTTTGGAAGCCCAGCAGAACAATGTCGAGTTTATGGCGCTTTCGGAGCAGATCAGCCGTTTGGCAGGAGAACTGGATAGCCAGAGAAACGGACAGAATGAGATGGAGCGTCAAAAGGCCAGACTCGAAATTGATACAGAAAACCAACAGGATGCTTCTGTCAAATACAAAAGAAACTTGCAGGAAGCTTCAGGCATTCTCGATGAGGAACGGATGATGCATGCATCGGTTTATGAAAAAGCGATCGAGGAGTATGATCGATTTCGTAAAGGGGAAGCAAAAATCGGCGGCTTAATGAAGCAAAATTCCAGGGAGAGAGTGCAGAGCAGCATTACAGCATTGCAAACGACGATTCAGAGCCGGCAGATGCTCTATAACAATCGCAAACCGCAAGAAGAAAGACTGCCGCTCGGTACAGATGCAGAGGGGAGCTATCAGAAGCGTAAAACAAAGATCTGGATCGACGATCTGCAGGGGATCCAAGAAAAAATGCGGGAACAGACCAGAAAATATGAAGATATTTTTAAACACGAATTTGTGCTGAGCATCTATGAGCACGCTAGAACGGCACTTGCTGATATTCGGGAAATCAATAAGGAATTACATAAATTGAAATTTTCTACGCAATATCAGTTCGAGGTCAAAATGCTCCGGGATCATTCTGATTATGCGAAAGTATTAAATTATGCGGAATATCTCCAAAGTGCAAATGATCTGTTCGATGATCAAATCTCGTTTGACAGCGCCGGACATGGGAAATACGAGAGGGAAGAGATTGAAAAACGGGAAAAGGAGATTAAAAATATCATCAACAAAATGATCGATAAAAATGATCTGTCAGAAATTAAGCGTTTCGCAGACTATCGAAACTACATGAGCTATGAGATCCTGGTGACCGATGATACGATCAAAGAGGGGAAACTCTCCAAAACAGTCGGCTACAATTCTGGCGCAGGAACGCAGATCCCGTATACGCTGATCCTATCTGCGGCACTCTCCATGCTGTACAATGCCAGAGTCAATTCCGTCCGTCTGCTCTTCATCGATGAGCCATTCGAAAAAATGAGTGACCATAATATCAAACTGATGTTGGATTTCTTCCAAGCACAAAACTTTCAGGTTATCTTCTGTGCTCCGCCGAATCGGCTGGAATCCATCGGAAGCGAATGCAGCGTCATCATTCCGTTGTTGAAGCTGAAAAAAGAGGATATGCGGATCGGAAAGGTAAAGTTCCATGAACAGTGAGACCCAAAAACTTTGCGGTGAAATCCTGCAGAAGCTGCTCAAAAAGTATGACCAACGCAGCGCAAAGCAGGTGGACACCAAACGGAGGATCACTTTGCGTCCATCCGAGATCTATAAAGCTTACGCTGCGAACAATGCGGACATACGGCAAAAAGAAACGATCAACGAAGCCGTTCACCAATTGGAATCCAAGCAGCTTGTGACCGTTAAGAGGCTGAAATACAGCGATGAAATTGAAAAAATATACATGTCGGAAGATTCTGTAAGCAGTGCGCAGGATTTTTTGCGAGACCAATGCGGGATCACCCCTCGAGATCAGATCAAAGAAGAAGTTTTCCGGCTTTTCGAGGACTACGAACATGGCGGTGTCCTCGTGCATGCTTACTGTGCATCACTGCGGCAGCATCTGAATGAAACGGCAGACGAGATTGCATTTTCACGAATAGAAGCAAACCTAAAAATGATCGATTTTCTTGAGAAAAACAGGAAAGCACTCTATGTCAGGGAAGCGTCGATTTTGGTATACGGTGATTCCAAGTGGTTTCAAGAAAATAACTACGAAGAGATCTGCAGTTTGCTGCGGACCTTTCTTGCAGCCCTACAAACGGAGCTTGAGCCGCCGGACGCGATACTGGAGCGCTTTCATATCATTACAAAGGAGCAGGAAATCCTGCTGAAAGGGTGCTGGAAGATCCGCTGGAAGGATTTTGTTCTGGATACAAGTCGGCTTCGCGGCGGCATTGCAATTTCTTCGGCGGATATCCCTTTGATCAAACATATAGAGGTGGGGACCGAGAAAGTTATGACGATTGAGAACAAGACCTCGTTTCAGCGCATGATTGACAAGGAGTGTTCCTATCTTTATCTTGGCGGGTATGCCAATCGTCATCAGATCACCTTTTTGAAAAAAGTGATGGCAGATAACATGGGATTGGAATATCTGCATTTTGGGGATATTGATGCCGGCGGTTTTTTGATCCATCAGAATCTTTGTGAGACAACAGGGATACCTTTCCGTTTGTACTGCATGGGAGTTCCGGAACTGCTGGATAAGCGATATGTAAACGCAAGGAAACCTCTGACCCAAACCGATACGCTAAGATTGAAGTCACTTGCAGGAAAGGAAGCTTACGAAGCTGTGGTCACTTACATGCTTGCGCACAACTGTAAGCTGGAACAGGAGATCATAAGCTTGGTATTGACCGATACGGCATAGATAAGATGTCTAAAAGAACTTCGTACAAGAATTGAAACAGAGGCTTCTTGAAATGATGCTGATTTAAAAAATGAGGTACAGTTATGTCATTACAAATTATCAAGGGTGATATCACCAAAATGCATGTGGACGCGATTGTCAATGCAGCGAACAACTCGCTGCTCGGCGGTGGCGGTGTGGACGGCTGTATTCACCGCGCGGCGGGGCCGGAGCTGGTGCAGGAATGCGCGCTTTTGGGCGGCTGCGAGACCGGGGATGCGAAAATCACGCATGGGTACAAGCTGCCTTGCAAGTATGTCATTCATACAGTCGGGCCGATCTGGTGCAATGGGGCGCATGGGGAAAAGGACAAGCTGGTTTCCTGCTACCGCAAGTCGATGGCGCTGGCAGTGGAGTATGGCTGCAAATCGGTGGCATTTCCGCTTATCTCGGCAGGGGTGTACGGCTATCCGAAAGAGCAGGCGCTGCAGGTGGCGGTGGAGACGATCCGCGCGTGTCTGGAGGAGCAGGGGAACACGCAGGAGATGCAGGTCTATATCGTGCTTTTTGATCAGTCGAATTATGAAAACGCAAAAAGGATATTTCCGGACATTACAGCATAAACATGTGATAATCTACAAAACTTTTCTGAAAATATAGTGCATACATCACAATAACGGATTGAAAAAGAAAAATATTGTGCTAAAATTAGTACAATATTGAAAAAACGAAAGCAGATGCGAGAGCATCAAATCAAAAGATCTGTGAAAACTAAAAAAGATGTAACAGTCAATATTTTATGAAAAGCGGAGGTTTTATCATGAGTTTTTTAGCAAACAAAACCGCAATCATTACCGGAGCCGGCTACGCTGTCCTAAGTGACGGACGCTGCGGATCCATCGGTTATGGCATTGCGACGGCCTATGCCAAAGAAGGTGCAAATTTGGTCATCACTGGAAGGAATATGAAAAAACTTGAGGCAGCCAAAGAAGATCTAGAAGGTAAATATGGGATCAAGGTGCTGCCGATTGCGGCCGACATCTGTGCGGGTGCTGATAATCAGACCGTCGCAGAAGACGTTGTCAAGCAGGCGATCGAGACATTCGGCAGCATTCAGGTGCTGATCAACTGCGCGCAGGCTTCAGCCTCAGGGGTTCCTTTGGCAGAACACACGACAGAACAGTTTGATCTGGCGATTTATTCCGGCCTTTACGCGGCGTTCTATTATATGAAAGCATGTTATCCGTATCTGGCGGAGTCACACGGCAGTGTGATCAATTTTGCGTCCGGCGCGGGTCTGTTCGGAAATTACGGACAGAGCGCTTACGCGGCAGCCAAAGAGGGGATTCGCGGCATGACGCGAGTTGCCGCGACAGAATGGGGAAAGGACGGAATCAATGCAAACCTGATCTGTCCGTTAGCATGGACTGCAAAACTGGAAGAGTTTCAGCAGAAATATCCGGAAGCATTTGAAGCGAATGTCAAAATGCCGCCGATGGGGCACTACGGAGACGCAGAACTGGAAATCGGACGTGTCTGTGTGCAGCTTGCTTCCCCGGATTTTAAATATATGTCAGGCGAGACGCTGACGCTGGAAGGCGGAATGGGACAGAGACCGTAACAGAAAACGAAAAACTGAATTAGAGGATACCAAAAGGCACACAGCAAGAGAAACCACCGAAAGGTTTGTTTCAATAGGCTGTGTGTTTTTTGCTGTAAAAAAAAGAAATAATAATGCAAAAATGCATTGCAATGCACAAAAATATGCATTTGGGAAAAAATATCGAAAAAAATTTGCCAATCAAACAAAAAAGTGGCGAATAACAGAGAGTTTGCAAGAATGAAAAAGTTGGCACGCTTCTTGCTTATTAAATGAAAATATATTTAAAAAAATGCAATTCTACAGTTTTATATGTACGCATCAGAGCAGGAGGATAACAAGGATGCATGATTTTACGTTTACAATGCCGGCCGGAATCCGATATGGGATTGGCATGCACGAGCAGCTCGGCACGATGCTGAAGGACGAGATGCAATTCCAAAAGGTATTTATCCTGACTGGAAGACATGTCGCCAGATCCGGGATCATCGAAAAGTAAAGTGTACCCTTTGTCAAGGACATTTTTAAGTAACAGACAAACAGTAACTGTTACTTTTCCTGCGGACAATTTCCTTTTTCCGATTGGTTGTATGAAATGAGCGGATAGATTCCGGTAATGCAATATTCGTAGTACTCATTGGGCGTCAGTTTTAAAAGTTCCCATTGACCACGATCGTTGTTGTAGTAATCCATGTAATCGTCAATGACAGCTTTTGCTTCCGCAAAGGAATCACAAGCTGCGTTTTTTTGCTGTTTGAAATATCCGGCCGTGTGGGTCGTGCTTATGGAAGCAGCAGGGCATGCGCCTTGCTGGCGTGATGCCCTGCTGCCGCGCTAAAATCTGTGCGGCGGGCGCAGGCTGACGGCCGACCGGCTTAGCCGTGCAGGATAGTGTAGACAGCGGTCAGTTCGGCGAGCATACCGACTTTGACGGCTTCCTCCTGCGGCGCAAAGTGTTCGCTGTGCAGCGGGAAGTACTCGTCGGAACACGGATCGTGCGTGCCGAGGTCAAAATAGAGTCCGCGGCAGGTCTGCGTGAAGTAGGAAAAGTCATCCGCGCCCAGACTTGGGATCTCATTGCGGAGAATGTTTTCTGTGCCGAAGACTTCCTCCATGGCAGGAAGCAGAAGCGCGGACAGTTCATCGCTGTTTCGGAGCGGCGGATAGCTGTCTTCAAAGAAGACTTCGCAGGACGTGCCGTAAGCCTCTGCGGTATCGACGGCGATCTTTTGGACACGCTCTTTGAGGTAGGCCATCACGTCCAGATCCAAAGCACGGATGGTGCCGCCGAGTTTCGCTTCCCCGGAGATCACATTTTTGGCGGTACCGCTTTGGAAGGTCCCGACGGTCACGACCGCGGGGGTCGTCGGCGCCAGGTTGCGGCTGACGATTGTCTGCAGAGCCGCGACGATGCTGCAGGCAGGCGGAAGCACATCAATGCCGGTATCCGGATGCGCGCCGTGGCAGGCTTTGCCGCGGACGGTCAGTTCCATCTCAGTGGTAGCGGCGTTCATGCAGCCTTTGGTAAATTTGAGCTTGCCAAGATCCGTCATCGGGTCGACATGCAGGGCGATGACGTTCTCTACATGTGGGTCTTCGAGACATCCGGCGTCGATCATCTGCTTCGCGCCGCCGATCGTTTCCTCGGACGGCTGGAAAAACAGCTTGACCGTTCCGGGCAGAGTGTCTGCGTTCTGTTTCAGGATCGCGGCAGTACCCAAAAGGATCGCCGTGTGCATGTCATGACCGCAGGCGTGCATCACGCCGGTGTTCAAGGAAGCATAGGCCAGTCCGGTCTGCTCCGTGACCGGCAGGGCGTCGATGTCTGCCCGGATGCCGACCGTGCGATCAGCCGTGGTCCCGCGGATGACCGCGCAGACTCCATGCCCCGCAATGCCGCGCTGATACGGGATCTGCAAGGCATCCAACCGGCTGCAGATCTTTTCCTCCGTTCGGATCTCTTGCTCACTGAGCTCGGGATGCATATGAAGATCGCGGCGAAACGCAAGTACTTCCTCGTAAACCTGTTCGATCTGTTCTTTTATTTTATCTAAATCAAAATACATAAATCCCTCTCCGCTCTAGCCGATAAAGTAGCGGCATCTGGAAAGCTCGGTCGGACGGTCCGCAGCGTAAGTAACGGTAAAGTCGTCGATTTTTTTGACGCCCGGGAACCAGCTTGCAGCCATAGCCTTTTGGAATTCCTTGTAGCAGACGGTCATGGTATAGTGATCCGCAAGCAGACGCGGTTCCGGCAGGGGCTTGGAAAGAACCTCGTAGGCGGCTGCTTCGATCTGTTCGACTACTTTTTGCGGGTGGATATTCCAGGTCGCGTCACCAAGACCGCGCTTGGTCGGAACGGTCACGATGCCGGGATAGTCACGCTGCGCTTCTTCGCAAATGCACGCGTCACCGGAAAGCAGGAGCGAAGGCACGCGGAACTGATCGGCAACGCCGGAATTGATGGTGAATTCCGAAGCGTAGTGGTCGTTGATCTTGAACCAGTTGTACAGATAATCCTCACAGGTGTGCTTGAGCGGACTGCCGCTCGTCCAGGCGGCGGCATGATAGCCGATGTAGATGATGCCCGCGAAGGATTCGTCAAGGCCTGCCAGCATGGAAAGCGGCGTGCACGCCCAGCCGGAGATCAGTTCAGCCTCCTGCGGCAGCAGGTCGTGGTCGATGTTCATCGCGTCCTCATGCCCGTCTTTGACGACCGGAAGATAGCCTGCTCTGATTGCGCCGCGGCAGGCAGCCGCAGTTTCCAGACTCATTTGTCGGCATGCTTTTTCGTAGCCTTTGCCGCCGTATTCGGTCGCGGCCCAGCTGGTGATACCGCTGACCCCCTCAATATCTGCGCTGATAAATATTTTTTTCTCCATTTTTAAACCTCCATGGAATATGCGCTGGCTTGTTGCTTGTTGTGCTAAGAACATTCGCCCGGACGCGGCACGCTGCAGCATCCGCGCTGTGTTGATTATCTCCATTATACCTGATTCTGCGCCGTTGGCAAGGGGCAGAAAGGAAAACATCCTGCAAAACCAGAGGAAAATGCAGGATGCTTTCGTTTGAGAAGTAATGTGTAAAGTATTGTAAGAAGGAAATTGGTATATCTTTTACAGCGCAAGGATCTGCGCGGCTTCTTCCGGTGTGGCAGGCGTTTTGCCGAGCAGAGCGGCCAGTTTCACCATGTGGCCGACAGACTCCGCGTTGGATTTAGAGAGGACACCTTTTGTCAGGTAAAGGTTGTCTTCCAGACCGACACGGACATTGCCGCCGAGCGTCAGGACGGTGCACATCAGACCAAACTGATTTTTACCGCCGGCGCCGCAGGACCAGGTAAAATCGTTGCCGAATAAATTGCGGGCGGTATTATATAAAAACAGAAGGTTATCAATCGTTGCAGGCATGCCGCCCATCACGCCGAGAACAAACTGAAAATACAGATGCCCCTTGATGATCCCTTTGTCGCGAAGATACTTGATATTGCTCAGCATACCGGCATCGTAGACTTCAAATTCCGGTCTGACATGATTGTCCTGGATGGTCCGGATGAAATATTCCAGATCGGAAAACGTATTGGAGAAAGCAACATTGTAGGTATTTTCAACCAGCGGCTTCTCCCAATCATATTTGAATTCTTTTACTTTTGCGAGGACCGGGGTGTAGGAAAAATTCATAGAACCGGCATTGCAGGATGCCAGTTCAGGTTTTGTCTGCGGCAAGTATTGAATGCGCTGCTCCTTTGTCATACCGACCGCGCCGCCTGTAGTCAGACTGATCAGCACATTACTTCTTTTGCGGATTCCTTCCACGATCTCTATCTGGTTATTTCTTTGCTCACCGAGTTTGACGGGAACGGAGTTAACCTTGTCTCCTTTAACCACCCATACATAAT
>URWB01000076.1 GCA_900551415.1 uncultured Eubacteriales bacterium | reverse complement strand
CGAGGAGGAAGGTGCTGTGCCATGTGGGCATACGCATGAGCATCACCATGACCATGCGCATGAGCACCACCACGAACATGAGCATCACGCGCATGCACATGCGCATGAGCATGTGCAGGAAGACGCGCATTGCCATGACAGCGACGCGCACGACCACGCACACCATCACGAGCATGATGCGCATCACCATGCGCATCATGGCATGGCAGAGATTCGCAGTCTGATCGCGGAGCTTGCGGTTTCGGAGACGGTAAAAGAAAAAGCGCTTGCGGTCTATCAGAGCATCGCGGAGGCGGAGTCCAAGGTACATGGCGCGGAAGTCGATCAGATCCATTTCCATGAGGTTGGCTCCATGGACGCGGTGGCGGACGTGACAGCGGTCTGTCTGCTGATGGAGCTGCTGGCGCCGGAGCAGGTCATCGTTTCACCGATCCATGTCGGCAGCGGGACCGTACTGTGCGCACATGGCAGACTGCCGGTTCCGGCGCCTGCCACAGCTTTGATTCTTGAAGGGATACCGATCTACGGCGGCAGCGTGCAGGGAGAGCTTTGCACGCCGACCGGAGCGGCGCTGCTCAAGACGTTTGTGGACAGCTTCGGTCCGATGCCGCCGATGACGGTGGCGAAAACCGGTTACGGCATGGGTACAAAGGATTTCGAACAGGCAAATTGTTTGCGGGCGATGCTGGGAGAGTCTTTTACGATGAACGGTACCGGCAGCAAAATGCAGACAGGACAGGATGCGGAAGATGAAAACACAGGTAGCCGCGGCGCGGCAGGCAAGGATACAGAGACTGAGAATCCGGCGGCGCGCGAGGGCAGGATTACAGAAATCTCCTGCAATCTGGATGACATGACCGGAGAAGATATCGCTTTCGCGGCGGAGCGTATCCTGCAAGCAGGCGCGCTGGACGTGTTCACTGAGTCGATCTATATGAAAAAGGGCCGCCCGGCAGTCAAGCTGACGGTGCTTGCGAGACCGGAGGACGAGGAACGGCTCGCCGGAGAGATTTTCCGCCATACGAGCACGATCGGTGTGCGGATACATACGGACAGACGCTATGAGCTTGCGCGGCGCAGCGAACAGCGAAAAACACCGCTCGGCACGATAGTGGTCAAAATTTCCGAGGGCTTTGGCGTGCGTAAGGAAAAAATCGAGTTTGCATCCTTGAAAGAAATCGCGGAGACGAGCGGTAAGCGTCTTGCGGAGGTGCGAGCGGCGCTTGCTGGCGAGGACGGGAAGGACGAGGCCGAGCATAGCGAGGCTGAGAACATATAGCTTGCGCGAGGAAAGATCCATTCATGCAGGCGAAGAAAAGAAAACAGAGAGAAGAAAGAAATCGAAGAAAGGGAGCGGAACATGCGGCGGCAAACGAACATCAAAACTGCGTATGTATGGCGAAAAGCGCTGGAAATGCTGCTGATGCTATTGCTGCTTTCGGTAGTCGTCTTTGTGCTGGCGCGGCTCGCGCCGGGCGATCCACTGCGCGCCTATTACGGAGACGGACTGGAACGGCTGAGTCAGGCGCAGCAGGAGGCGGCGCGTGAAAGACTCGGACTCAACGATTCCCTGGCAGTGCAGTATCTGCGCTGGGCAGAGCACGCGCTGCAGGGAGACTGGGGAATCTCGTTCCAATACAAGCAGCCGGTGATAGCAGTCATCGGAAAGATGTGGAAGAATACGTTGCTGCTGGGCGGGATTTCCTTCGCGCTGACCTTTTGGCTGGCCGCGGCAATCGGAAAATTTTGCGCGCTGCGTGAAGGCAGTCTTGCTGACCGCGTGATCTGCAAGATTGGAACAGTGTCCGGCTGCATTCCGACATTTTTTCTGGCGCTGCTGCTGATCCTGACTTTCGCGGTGAATCTAAGGGTCCTGCCGGTCGGCGGTGCGTATGATTACGGGGAGAGCGGCAACGCGCTGAATCGCGCGCTGCATCTGATCCTGCCGACCGCGGTGACGGTGCTGGAGCATCTGTGGTACTACGCGTATTTGATTCGGAATAAGCTGGCAGAGGAAGCGCGCGGGGATTATGTGCTGCTTTGCAAAGCCAAGGGTATGCCGGCGCGGAAGATCCTCGCGCAGCATTGCGTGAAGAATATTTTGCCGACGCTGGTGGTGATGATGGCGGTCGCGCTGCCGCATATTCTCTGCGGCACGTACATCGTGGAAACCGTCTTCGCCTATCCAGGACTCGGCAAGCTCAGCTTTGAAAGCGCGATGTATCAGGATTACAATCTGCTGACGGCGCTCTGCCTGCTGACTGGCGCGGTGGTCTTTTTCTTTCAGTTTTTGGCACAGGTGCTCGGAGAAGCACTGGACCCGCGCATGAAAGCAGAGGCGAAAGGGGGTCTTGCGGATGCGTAAGCTGCACACGCCTTGCCGCAGCGGACAAAAGCGGCGCTGGACCGACCCGCATCGAGTGCAGCTGCGGCTGCGCGGCAGAGGGATGATCCGAAAACAGCCGCACCGCAGGAAATTCCCACGTGCGGCGCTTGTGCTCCTGCTGCTGATTGTGGCAGGCTGCACCTTTGCAGCATGGCTCACACCGTATGAGGTTTCCGTCATGGACGGACAGGCGATCAGCTTGGCGCCTTGCCTGGCGCACCCGCTGGGAACAGACAGTTTGGGGCGTGACCTTTTGGCGATGCTCCTGTACGGCGGCAGGCTTTCGCTCTATATCGGTCTGCTCAGCGCGCTGCTGTCGAGCCTGCTCGCTCTCGTTTACGGCGCGATCAGCGGACTGGCGCCGGGCGCGCTGGATGCGCTTCTGATGCGCTTCTGCGAGCTTCTGATGAGCCTGCCGTCGCTGATTCTGGTGCTGTTCCTGCAGGCAGTCTGGGGGAAGCCGACACCAACCTCGATCGCGGTGGTTCTCGCGCTGACCTCGTGGATGACCTTGGCGAAGCTGGTGCGCAGCGAGGTGCGCCGCATCAGAGAAAGCGACTATATCTTGTCGGCAAAAATCATGGGCGCGGATTTTACTTATCTTTTGCAAAAACATCTGCTGCCAAATCTGATTTCTCCGGCGATGTTCATGGTAGTCAGCAGCTTCGGACAAGCGATCATCGCGGAAACGACCCTGAGTTTTTTTGGTTTGGGGCTGCCGGTTTCACAGGTCTCGTGGGGGAGTCTGCTGTCGTTGTCCAAGAACGCGCTGCTGTCCAATCAGTGGTGGATGATTTTGCTGCCGGGGCTTGTGCTGGTCACGACGCTGGTATGCATCACCGAGCTGGGGGAATACGCACGCGCGCGCAACAACCGCCTGCAGAGCAATCTGTAATGTCCTTGGCACTGCAAGGAATATTGAAATCAAGAAATAGAAAGAATGAATAGGAGAACAAACGATGCAAACAATGCGAAAAACAGGAACGAAAATATTTTCCTGGGTGCTGCTGCTCCTGCTGCTGGCAGGGCTTTTGACGGGCTGCGGCACAAACGATCAGGAAAACAGTGCGGACGGACAAAGTGTGCTGCGTTACGGCAGCGGCGATTATACCGCGATCAATCCGGCGCTGTATGAGCATGGCGAGATTAATGCGCTGCTGTTCGCGGGGCTGACGGCACACAATGAAAAGAACGAGGTCGTGCCGGGGCTGGCTGAGGACTGGAGCTTCGACGAAAAAACCTGCACCTACACCTTTTCCTTAAGAGATGGGCTCACCTTCCATGACGGAGAAGCGTTGACTTCGGCGGACGTGAAGTTTACGCTGGAGGCGATTCTCGACGAGCAAAACGGGTCGGAGATCGTTTCCAACTATACGGATATTGCGGAGATCCGCTGCCCGGACGCGCTGACGGTCGAGATACGCCTCACGCAGCCGAACGCGGCGTTTCCGGATTATATGACGATCGGGATCCTGCCGGAGCATTTACTCGCGGGCGAGGATCTGGCGACCTGCGCGTTCAATCAAAATCCGGTCGGCGCGGGACCTTATCGTCTGAAGGACTGGGATATGGGACAGAGCATTACCATGGAACGCTTTGACAATTATTACGGCGGGCAGCCGCAGATCGAGCAGGTGATCTTTGTGATCGTGCCGGACAGCGACGCGCGGGCGATGCAGCTGGAAGCCGGGGAAATCGACATGGCGCAGATCACACCAAAGAGTGCCGCGCAGCTTGCGGACAGCGAGGAGCTTTGCGTGTACCGGATGGAAACGGCGGACTATCGCGCGATTGCCTATAATTTTGCCAATCCGTACTTTGAACGGCATCCGGAGCTGCCGAATATCCTGAGCTACGCGATCGACCGCGAGGCAATCATCAGCGGCGTGCTGCTCGGGCAGGGAGAGGCGGCATATTCGCCGCTGCAAAAGAGCGCGTACAACAATGCGGATATCGATCATTTTACCTATGACCCGGAGAAAGCAGAGCGTTTGCTGGTCGAGGCGGGCTGGTCTAAGGGAGCTGACGGCTATTATGAAAAAGACGGCGAGCGTCTGAGCTTTACGATTGCAGCGATGGCAGACGATCAGGTGCGTGTGGATATGGCCGCGATGTGCGCCAGCCAGCTACAGCAGATCGGCGCGGATGTCAGCGCGGAAACGCGGCAGAGTCTGGACTGGGCCGGACAGGAGGCCTGCATCATCGGTTGGGGCAGTCCGTTCGACCCGGATGATCATACCTACAAGGTATTCACGACCGGAGCGGGAGACAATTATACCGCTTATTCCAATGCGGCAATCGATCAGATCTTGGCAGCGGCCAGACATACAGAGGACGCGGCGGAGCGCGAAAAGCTCTATTTGGAATTTCAAGATAAGCTGACGGCGCATTTGCCATACACCTTTATCGCTTATGTTGACGCGGACTACGCGATGAAAGCAAATATTCACGGCATTACCGAAGATACGGTGCTCGGACATCACGGCGTGGGCGTCTTTTGGAATATCGCGCAGTGGAGCATAGCTTAGCATATAAAATAGAAACTGAAAAGAAAAACCGGTTAGAAAACAGGAAGCGATGAGAGAAACAGGAGAACAACAAGAGAATATTTTGGAGGTGCGGGATCTGCAGCTGGCGTTTTTGGGTGTAAACGGACGCGTGGAAGCACTGCGCGGCGTGAATCTTGCGGTTGCGGCGGGCGAAATCGTTGCGTTAGTCGGAGAATCCGGCTCCGGCAAGACTGCACTGTGCAGGGCGGCGCTCGGCCTGCACGCCAATCATGCAGTGATAGAGCACGGGGGTATTTGGCTTGCGGGGCAAGATACCTCGACCTTGACAGAGAAGGACTGGTGCGCGCTGCGCGGCCGCGTCGCATCGATGGTGTTCCAGGATCCGATGTCCGCCTTTGATCCGGTCTATCCGATCGGGCAGCAGATCGCGGAGGTGCTCCTTTTGCATCCGGCGTGTTTTGCGGGCAGCGGAATCGAAAAAAGGACCGCTGCCGCTGCACCGCGCTTTTTGCATCCGGCAAGTCTTATGGACAAAGGATCAACGCGCGAAGCGGAGCGCGTGCCGCAGGATGAAACCCGCGAAGCAAAGCGCGTGCCGCGCGATGAGCTGCGGACAAATTTATGTCAGGAAACAAACTGCCCTCTTATCAAAAACGATTCGAGCAGCGGAGAGAAGATCGCGCTGCTGCCGCGAATCCGACAAATCGCGCAAACGGAAATGATGCGCCTTTGCCGAAAAAAGCAGCAGGAGCTGCGGCGCAGCGCGGAGGCCGAGACGGTGGCTCTGCTTGCGAAACTGGGTTTTGATGAGCCTGCTAGGCGTGCGCGGCAGTATCCACATGAATTCAGCGGCGGCATGCTGCAGCGTGCCGCAATCGCGCTGGCGATGATCGCCAAACCGCGGCTTTTGATTGCGGATGAACCGACGACGGCGCTGGACATCGAAACACAGCAGGAAATCATGGCACTGCTGCGCGAGAGCTGCGCGCGGCAGGACTGCAGTATGCTCTTCGTGACGCATGATCTGGGACTGGCGGAGCAGATCGCGGATCGCATCGTGGTCATGAAGGATGGCCGCATCGTGGAGGAAGGGCAGAGCGAACAGATTTTTCGTGATCCGCAGCATGCCTATACGAAGAAGCTGCTTGGCTACGCGGCCTACGGCAAAGGCGGCTCGCATTATCATGGACGCATTCGCGCTGCACAGCAAGAGAAAATAACACAAAAGGAAACAAAACAAACAGAAAAGGAAGCAGACGACGCGCTGCTTTCCATCCGCGGGCTTTCCAAAAGCTTTCCGATTGACAAGCATACGCGCAAGCAGGTGCTTCACGATGTCAGCCTTGCGATTCATCGCGGAGAAATTGTAGGGCTGATCGGCCCGTCCGGCGTTGGCAAGTCCACGCTGGCACGCTGTATCATGGGGATCTGCGCGCCGGACAGCGGTGAAATGATTATGCGGGAGGGCACGCGCATACAGATGATCTTTCAGGATTCCGCGGCAGCCTTCAATCCGCATATGACGATTGCGGAAATCATCGCGGAGCCGCTGGTGCTGCAGGCGAGACGGCAGCGGCGGACAGTTGTACGGCGATGCTTCGCAAAAGCAGCGGCAGGGTGTGATGCAGCGAACAAGCATGCAGCAGGAGCGGGTCATACGGACAGTGCGGATAGTGCAGATGTGCAGAGATGTACGCGAGCTGTCGGCAAGATGAGCAGGGCTGTTCTGCGCGAAAAGGTGCTTGCGGTGATGCGGCAAGCGGAAATTGAGCCGGAGCTTGCCGACCGTCATCCCTACGATGTTTCCGGCGGGCAGCGGCAGCGCGCGGCCATCGCGCGCGCTTTGATCACCGCACCTGACCTCATCATTTGTGACGAACCGATTTCCTCCCTGGATGTCAGCCTGCAGGCCGATATCATCCACCTGCTCAAAAAACTGCAGGAGGAGCGAGGCCTCAGCCTCCTGCTCATCTCCCATGACCTGCCGATGGTGGAGCATATCAGCGACCGGATCGTGAAGCTGTGATTGCAAAGCACTGCAGACAGTACGATTACGCTTGAGCCTGACTCTGATTCCTAAAGCAGCATTTTGCTTGAACCGGAGACGCACTTACCGACAGCCTGCGTTGCGGTACAGTTTTATTTATTATCCATGTTCAATATTTGGGATCATGCCGCCTACGTGTTGTGTATGATCCTTTTCATTTAAGGGAACGGTGCTGATAAAATAGTCATCGTATCGGACTGCATTATCAGCTTCAAATAATCTGGCGAAACTTATCGCTACATAATCTGACGAATGACCCCATGTATAGTATGATATGACTCATCACCGGAAAGCTAAGTCTGATTAGCAAATCCATCCTAGAGTAATTCATATTTCTTTTTCGAAAAACTCCATCCAGTGTGCGGTAATCTAAGATTTTGTGCGATAAGCTGTTACATTACCTTTCGGGGCCGACAACATAGCCAAGAAAAAGTGCTTTTTAAGGATGTTCATGTGTCTGCCACAGGTGGGGTTGTTTCATGTATGCAGCTAGACTGAATTTTGCCCTGTAACACACTGTACACTTTCAAGATACAAGGAGACATTACTTCTGCGACCTTTGCGGATCTCATTACAGACCATGTTCAGAGCGCAGTTGATTTTTTAACGATTTTGTTCGCGAGCGACTTCTCTTTCAAATGGAGCCGAATCAGAATTCTTTCGCTGCTAGCAAGATGTTTCCCTTTTAGTACTTATTTGTGGTAGAATGTACATGATCCATGTTAAAGACTCCTTTAGTGATTGTTGGTTGCACGCATACATTCTGCCATAGGAGAAGCGCTATGATTTTTGTTTCATTGTTCAGCTTGATTATATGATCAATCTGTAATAAAAAACTTTACTGAATATAAAAATTTTTTTACTTCGAAGCAAGGCTTATGTAAAAAAGGGGTTAAATCCACAGTAAAAAATGGCATGATTATTGCTATTTTAATTAGGAAAAACACATTATTGCAATAAGGAGGATAGTCGAAATGGATTATGCAAAACAATTACTTCAGGATATCGATGCACTTGATGGGGAACGGTGGTTTCCAAAGGAAAGTGAATTCGAAGACGATTTACCACTCTACTGGGGAGAATGGGGAGTATATTCGGAATGTCTTGATTTAAAAGATTGCCTTATGCGTAGACCTGGCAAAGAGGTAGAAAATTTTGATTGGCAAGCTTCAAGATTTTTTTCTTCTATTGATCCTGAAAAATTTAGAGCTCAGCATGATAATCTTGCTCAAATTTACAGAGATAATGGTGTCAGAGTTCATTACGTCGAAGAGCAAAGAGAAGACAGACCGAATGCAATATTTTGCAGAGACCTTTGCTTCATGACACCTGAAGGTGCAATTGTAACTCGGCCTGGTTTGGCGGCAAGAAGGGGCGAAGAAAGATATGTAGCTAAAACGTTAGCAAATCTTGGCGTACCAATTATTCATACGATTAATGGAAGTGGCCGCTTTGAAGGTGCAAATGCAATGTGGGTGGACAGACGGACATGTATTATATCTACCGGAGCGCGAACTAACCGTGAAGGCGCGGAGCAGGTCGAACATGAATTGCGTAAAATGGGTGTCGACAACATTATTTGGATGCAAATTCCATATGGACATGCACATATCGATGGGCTCCTTAATTTTGCAAGCGAAGATACAGCAATGATATTTGCGGCACAAGTTCCATATGATGTATGCGATGCATTGAAAAAGAAAGGAATTAGATTGTTGGAATGTCCGTCAAGAACAGAAGCTAAATTTACAGCGGCAGTTAATTTTGTGGCTATAAAACCAGGATTAATTGTTCAGTGCGAAGGCAATCCACGTTCTAGAGAAGTTTTGGAAAAAGCCGGTATCAAGGTCATTCCGATTGATTTCTCGGAGGTTCTTAAAGGATATGGTGCTATGCACTGTTGCACTGCATTTTTGAAGAGAGGATAAAGGCAACGGATTTGTTGTCTCACTGCAAAAGAAATATTTATAGTAGTAGGAGGAGAAACATGAAAACTAGAAAAATATTTACATTGTTAATTGCGATTACTCTGGTTTTAGGAATGATTACCGGCTGCGGGAATAACGACGCCAAAGCGGGCGATGATGATACCCTTTATCTCAGATTGGTGTCACCGCTTCAAAGTACGGATTGGCAGCAAGTAAGTAATTTAGACAGTAATAATATAACAAATATCCAAGTCTTTGAAGGATTTTATGGTATGGATGAAGTTGACGGTGGTTATTATGACCTGTTAGCTAAAGATATCCAAGTCAGCGAAGATGGAAAAGAATACACGGTGACCTTAGTTGATGCAACCTTCCAAAATGGAGAAACACTGACTGCTGAGGATGCTGTATTCAGCTACAATCTTGCAATTGCAAACCCTAAATATGGATACGTGACATCTATGATTGATAAAATCGAAGCGAAAGATCCAAAGACTGTCGTTTTGACCTTGAAGTACCCTTATGCCGCAATCGCGCATACGTTCTTCACAATCAAAATCATAAGTCAAAAAGAATATGAAGAAATTGAAGCTGCAGGAGAGACTTTCGGAACAAAACCACACACAGCAGGAACCGGACCGTATTACATCACAGAGTATGATGTATCCGCAGGGGTAAAACTCGCTGCCTATGAGAATTATTGGCAAGGTGCTCCTGCAATTAAGAACGTTGAATATCGCGTTATCTCTGATGATGCCGCAGCGGTAATTGCATTTGAAAATGGTGAAATTGATTATTTTGCAAATGCACCTCTTGCAGAGTGGAGTAATATTGAGAAGAGCGCAGGAGACAGATGTGATTTGGCCAAAGCCAACGACATTACTTTCCTTGGAATTAACTACAAGTCAAAATCCAACAACAGCATTTTGGCAAACGACAAAGTGAGAGAAGCGATTTTCTACGCAATTAATAAGGAAAATATTGTTCAGTCGTCAACTAGTGGATTAGGATCGGTTGCCTATGAATATATGGTTCCGGAATATGTAGCCACTTCCCCAAAAGCATCCGATGGAGAATTCGCAACATTTGACTACGATGCGGAAAAATGTCATCAATGCTTATTGGATGCAGGATTTACAGAAGATGAGATAGCAAAGGGTATTAATGTAGGCACGATTTTAACATATCCATCGGACAATTCACCAAAAGGAAAAGCAGCGGTTGTTATTCAAGATGCTCTTAAACAAAATGGCATGATTGCAAATATAGAAATCAGAGAAGCAGCAGCATGCAGCGATGATCTTTATGGACAGAATTATGATTTGTGTATCTTCAGTGACAGTGGTAATTATGACTATAATAATATCAGACAACAGTTACATTCGGAATCTGTAGGTTTAGCCGTTGTAAATTACAAGGATGATAAAGGCACCTTTGATTGGAAGTACATGGAAGACCTTATCGATGAGGGTGTTTCTACGACAGATCCCGTTGAGAGATATAAGATTTACACAAAACTTTGGAGTTATGCAATGGATACAAAGACTATTTTACCATTGTATCACAGTGCTGTTGGTATTGCATGGTCAGATAGAATCAATGTAGCAAAAATCAATCCTACGTATTATCATCTCACAGACTTCAGCTGGAATAAGTAAATGCGATTTCATAATGAGGATGGGGTTGTTATAATTAGCCCCATCCTTGTTTCTACTAAAATATTAGTGAGAGGAGATAGAAGATGAGTAAGTATGTAATAAAAAGAATTTTATTTCTAATACCAACAGTAATAGGCGTTACTCTCATAATTTATTTTGTTATGAATTTAACACCAGGTAATCCGGCTAGAGCTATTTTGGGTACCGGTGTGCCTCAAGCAGATATCGATGCTTACAATCATGCAATCGGATATGATTTGCCCTTTCTTCAAAAATTTGTAAACTATTTAGTGAATATGTTTTTTCATGGGGATTTTGGGATTTCCTATGTGACTAAACAGCCGGTTTTCCAAGAGATTTGGCCAAGATATATTGTAACAATGAAATTAGCATTTACGGGAATGATTGTTTCTACTATAATTGGAATCCCTTTGGGAATATGCGCGGCGGTAAAGCAGTATTCGGTGACAGACACTGTTTCTTCTCTGATTTCGTTTTTACTAGCAGCAGTTCCGACATTTGTATTAGGACTTGTATTATTATTTGTTTTTTCTCTTAAATTGGGATGGTTACCTTCATACGGAATTACCGATTGGACAGGATATATCATGCCGGTTCTTGCGATATCGATCCCTATCGCTGCACAGAATTTTCGATTCACAAAGTCGTCCATGTTGGATGCGATACATCAGGATTATGTAAGAACAGCGCGGGCAAAAGGCGCCACAGAAAAAGTGGTAATTTGGAAACATGTATTAAAAAATGCGCTTCTCCCTGTTATCACCCAAATCGGAATGAACTTGGGATTGCTTCTATGTGGGGCGGTCGTTGCCGAGCAATTATTTTCTGTGCAAGGAATTGGAAGTCTTATCGTCTCTAGAATCACATTAAAAGACGAGCCGGTAATCATAGCAGGAACCATTTTGATATCTATTTGCTTCACCATAGTCATGTTGATGGTGGATATTATATATGCGTTTATCGATCCTCGAATTCGCGCAAAGTATACAAAAAAGAGGGGGTAAAAAATCAAAAAAACTTTTCTAAGCAAT
>URWB01000075.1 GCA_900551415.1 uncultured Eubacteriales bacterium | reverse complement strand
AATCGGCGCGGAATACCAGATCGGCAACCTGCGCAAGGCGGATTGGGGGGACGAGGCATGAGCGATATGGAGAATACGAAGCTTTCCGTTTTGATGGAGCAATGGCCCTTCGTCCGCGACTGGATGGAATCCTATCGCTTCGCCTATGATCCCGAAAGGACGCTGGCGGAATGCGTCGCCGCCGCGCCCGACGGCTATTTTCGCGATATCGACCGTACGCGGGACGGCTTCGTGCGCGAGCTGGAGCAGTATATCTGCGATATTCGCGCGATTCTCGGCGAGAAAGACGAGGCCGTCGAAACGGTCAGCCTGCTGCCCGGTCACGACAAGAGCGGCGCGCCCGAGGGCTTTGAGCGCATCGACTGGCACGCCGGCGAGGTCGTCGCCATCGTCGGCGCAAC
Source organism: uncultured Eubacteriales bacterium (assembly GCA_900551415.1). Classification (GTDB taxonomy): domain Bacteria; phylum Bacillota; class Clostridia; order Peptostreptococcales; family Anaerovoracaceae; genus CAG-238. The sequence goes on along the minus strand of URWB01000075.1, from coordinate 11,304 downwards.
GGGCAGCGGCAAAAGCCGGCTGTTGTCCGATGTGGAATGGTGCGCAAACGGTGACACGCCCACCGGCCGCCGCGTGCTGATCAACGGAAAGCCCGGCGAGCGCGGAAAGCGCCACATCGTCGCGCAGCTTTCCCAGAATATGAATTTCGTTATCGACGCGACGGTTTCAGAATTCCTGAGCCTGCACGCCGGAAGTCTGCGCCGCGCCGATCCAGAGGGCGACGCGCGCCGCGCCTTCGAACGCGCCAATGAATTGGCGGGCGAGAGCTTCGGTCCGGACATGCCGCTGACTGGTCTGAGCGGCGGCCAGTCCCGCGCGCTGATGATCGCCGATTGCGCCGTGCTCTCCGACGCGCCCATCGTGCTCATCGACGAAATCGAGAACGCGGGCATCCATCGCCGACGTGCCCTGAACGCGCTCACCGGCGAAAACAAGATCGTCCTGATGGCAACCCACGCAAAGTCCTCTGTTCGTGCGAAAGTTGAGCATGTATTCGGTGTCCTCAAAAAGCAGCTGCATTTCCGAAGCACACGATACCGAGGGCTAAATTCAATATCCTGTTCGCGTTAGCGAATCTGATCCTGCACATGCTCTCGAACGCCTTCTACTCCGGTCTGTTCGAAACGATTCGCCATGACCTGCGCCGCGAGGAAGCGATCGCCTATGCGCTTTGGCTGCGCCGATTCTTCCGGATGGGCTGGGCGGATCTGCTTGGCATGGAAAAGGGTTGACGCCTTTTTCTTTCGAATGCCAGTTAGACTAATCTAATCGCGGCGCCCTAGCGCAACGCGTTGACATAAATACCATTTCAAAGGAGAGACTTGCCGCAGTGGAGTCTGTTTCATCTGAAACGATAAACCTGATGCGTCAGCGCAGAAACCTGCATAGCCATACTGTGGAGCTGGGAAGGCAGGCAGGTGCTGACGCGAGCATAGATCCCCACCGCTTTGTACCCCATATTGGCGAACTGTATTTTTTCAATCCGCTGTACTTTCTTTTCAGGCATATGAACCTCCGCTGGTCGGCATATAAAGAATGATTAAGATGCTGCCATTAGTCTAATCGACTTTCCGTCTTGTTCCAATTCTATTATACACTAGAAGCCTTGAAAATACAGTGCTTTTTGAGAATTTGTATCAAAATCTACCATAGTCTAACCAGAACAACTAAGTCCGCATGTTTTGATACAAAGCATGAGGACTTCTTTTTGCATTTATAGACAGACAAACCGTCAGAATGCAGGATATTACTACCAATATAGGCTATAGACGCAAGAAACGAACTGCTCTGCGTCATTTTATCGGAGGGAGACATTCGCATTCCGGCTCTTTTTAGTCTACTCATCCCCGTTTTTCGGGGTCGAAATCAGAGATTTATCATGGAATGCACCCTACGTTGGACGATAGCAGGGTATCGTCCACAATGTGAGGTTTCGTCCAAAGTGTCGCAAAATAACGTAAAGTGTGCCCCTAAAAATGGATAACGAAAGGACCGGGTCCCCGAATAGTGGACACATTAAGGTACAGCTGAATAGATTAGGACGACCGACATTGCAGGATTCATGTTTCTGTTCCAGTATTCATTAACCTGTAAGGCTTTTCCCATTACGCCTTTATATTGATATAAGCCGCCTTCCCTGCTATAATATACTTAAGGACGTGAACATACAGGCGTTTAACACGAGCATAGGCGACACTTGTATGCCGTGTGGCTTAAGAGGGGGAGCAAAGCAAATGATATTCTTTCCGTTGGCGATTCTGATGATCTCCGGCGAATCTGATCGTGAGTTCATGAAGACTCTTTACATAAAATATCGGATGAGTATGTTCCGAATGGCTCGTGCTCTGACTGATTCTGAACAGGATGCTGAAGATGTTGTCAGTGAAGCCTGCGTGTCTTTGATTAAAAAAATATCGCGAATTCGTCAATTGGACTGCAACGTTTTGGAAGGATACATCATTTCCATAGTGAAGAATGCCGCTTATTTGCTTCATCGCAAGAAAAAGGCTTGCAAAGAGGTAGCAAATGAGGAGATACTTCAGTTTGTCGCAGATGAGGCTGCCGCACCAGACAGATACATTCTACAGGAATGTACCATTCAGGAACTGTCGGAAGCTATTGGGCAATTGCCGGAGAATGATCAGGTGGTTTTGCGCATGAAATATTTTGAAAAGCATTCTGATCGGGAAATTGCAACGCTGATGGGCATTCAGGAAGTATCAGTACGCTCCAGATTGACACGAGCGCGGCAAAGAATTTTTGTATTGTTGGGAGGTGCATCCAATGGCCGTTGAACAAGGAAAGCTGAGAACTCCGGAGGAAAACTACGAAGACGCTGCGCTGGAATTAGCGTTATATCGAATGCTGCGGCATGAACACAAAATGGTCAAAGCAAATTCATCTGAAGACGATGAGAAGGAAACACAGCGCATAGCGGCAGAAAGCACACCTCGTATCTTCGCGTTGATCGAGCGGCATACGAAGCGGCGCGAGGGAAATAGTTTCAAAAGGCAGAGCGCACGCTTTTTGAAAGCTGTCGCCTGCGTCGTGTTGGTTGCGAATATGGGGCTGACTATTGCCACCGCAACCAGCGCCCCGGTTCGTGCAAAGGTGATGGACTTTTTGACTGAAATCAACGCTTCTTACATGAGTATGGGCTTCAGAGAAACCGAATTTGAAATCGACGTGCCAGAAAACTGGGAGGGAAGCTATTATCCGACCTTCCTGCCGGAAGGCTATATGTTACAGTTCTCAGAATCGGATAAAGGGAAAAACGAAGCTGAGTATACAGATGTACAGGGTGAAACTCTGCGCATCACAGAATGCAATATCACAGTGATAAACAGAATCAATACGGAAAATGCCGAGGTTTCGCATGTGAAAGTGCATGGTGTAAATGCTACGGTTCTAAAGCAGCCTTACGGAGAAATAGATATCATCTGGGCCAATGGCGATCGATATTTCATCGTCAGCAGCAATGACTATGATACGGCGCTCGCCGTCGCTGAATCTATGAAGCTCATTCAAAAAAAATAATTTTTTTCAAAACCGGTGCAACAAAACGCCTTCTTCCGCATTTACAAGGTGAAAACGGAAGGAGGCGTTCCCATATGTTGAAAAAGATGACGGCAGTAATCCTTGCACTGGTTTTAGGACTGATCTCATGTCAGGCGTTTGCTCTGAAAACGCAGAAAGACGACAATGCTGTGGAACCGCAATACACCCACATTACCAACATGGGCGGAAGCTTTGACATTCAGAATGGGACAGCGGAATGCAGTGGCTCAGGCCGGAGCCGGTATGCGGAGACGACTACTGTTGTGCGGGTTACGCTTCAAAAGAGAGCGACAGACAGCAAGGTATGGACGCGTGTATGTTCATGGATCGGGACTGCTGAAGGAAAAACGACAGCGCGAGTAAGCGAGGAAAAGAAAGTAACTGCTGGATACGACTATCGCATCTGCATCAAATGTACGATCAAGGATGCCGAGGGCGTTATCCAGGAGACGGACAGTATGTATTCGCGTATAGTCTCATACAGGTGATTATAAAAGCGAGCTAAGATGAAAAAAGCAAGAGTCTCTTTTCCGAAGCATCCGATATTCCAGCGATGATTCGGAAGGTGTTATCAGAGAGACGGATGTCATGCATTCACACGTAATATTCCGATCAATACAGTCATTGCAACAAGCATGAAGGGAATACTCTTCAAGTTGCAGAAAGAGGTCATGATGAAACTACGTTCATTTGTTGCTCTGTTTATTGGGGCTCTACTGGCGTTGCATTGCGCCTTGGCAGAAGGCAGTATACCTGCTAAACAAGCCGATTCATTGATTCATGTTTCTCAGGAGTTAACGAGCCCGTTTCTTCATTTGTTGATCGATGCGGACATCCAGCCGGTTAAAACTGGGATGCAATTGCCAACATATAGGACAAATTACGCTTCCTCGACCAAAGATGCATGGCTGGAAGTCTTTTTCGGAGATCCGCAGGCAGAAATTGTCGACAGTTTTGAAGGGAAAAGTACAGAAGATCTTCTGTCAAACCTTGTTACAGATACGGATCGTGAACGGGCGTATTCCTTAGGAGAAAAGCACACTCGGTACCAGTCTTACTTTTGTGGATTAATCTACAGTGCGGCAGAAAAAGAAATTGTTAGAAATATTTCTGCTGCAATAGAAGGCGCACAGGCGGAGAATCTTACCATGACGCCGGAACAGGCACTGGGAATCGCACAAGGTTGGATTGAACAGTTTTCCACAAAATTAGGTTGGAAGGGTTTTATGTGGAGCAACACTTACGCACTTCCTTTAAACGCTGGAGAACATGTGGAAGATTTAAAAAACTATATTTCAACGGGTGTTTACCTTGTGGAATATGAACGGTTCTTAGAAGGGATACCTGTTGCCCGCGATATTTTGCCTAATTCCGATGTTGAAGGTGACGTACTGCAATTATATATTGACGATAGTGGTTTGTTGCGTATCGAGGGCGTATGTAGAAGCTATGAAGAGCAGGGCGGCGCTGTTATAAATATATCTTTGGAGGATGCACTCAGCATTCTCGAAGAGAATATGGATTATATCAATGCATTTCCTGATGATGGCAGTGATGAATTTATAATTCAAGAAGTCGGATTATGCTGGCGCTTAGTTTCAGAACTAAATGGTGACGATATGGACTATCATGCGATTATGACTGCGCGTCCGGCTTGGCGATTTGCCAGTGGTATCTGTCGAAATCAAACGAATGTGTTCGTTATGTATATAGACGCGGAAACAGGTGAGGTTTTGGAATGAGAAAGAAATGGAACGCTGGTCGTGCAATACTGTACAGCATTCGAAGCGTGTGCCAATCGTATCATGTATTATTGGGCACTGTGATTTGCTTTCTGGTTCTTGTTGCCGAAACAGCTGGGGCGGCGTACGATATCATGTTTTGTGGTGCGACTGGATTGGAGGATGTTTATTACTTCAATATCGCGCTCCACTTTGGATACTTTATTTGGGCTGCTCCCCTGATATGTGCTTTTGCGGGAAGCGGAGTGTATTGCAACGTGCATGAAGCTGGTTTTTACCGTCAGCAATTAATTCGAGGCGGCTTTGGAAGAAGCTGTTCATCCATTTGGTTTGGTGGAACGATAAGCGGTGGGACAGCACTTGCCGGAGGTGTGTTGCTGTTCGCCCTATTCCAGATCATCGTCTTTGAACCCTGCCAAGATGCGACGATCATAGCATCCGTCGATGGATGGCTACCATTGCTTGCGACAAAACACGGCGGTTTATGGTATATGCTGGCGCATGCTGGATTGGCGTTTGTGTTTGGAGCAGTATGGTCGGGTATAGGAATCATCCTATCTGTTTTTCAGCCTAACCGATATATCTGCTACTTTTCGCCGTTCGTACTATGCATGTGTGCCGCACTCGCTCTTCCAAGCCGTTTTCAGCCGCTTGAAATGTTGGTGCAGATGCAATGGGAGAATTTCAATTTCCCGAAGCTGCTACTCTACCAGGGAACTTTGTATTCAGCGGGATATGTGGTGTTTCGCTATATATTCAAAAAGGAGTTGATTCAGTAAATGTGCCGGTATAGCATACAAACTATGTTCCGATGCATCAAACGCTGGAAACAAAGCCCAAGGATGATAATGTTGTTTGCCATGTTGGGGTGCATTATTCTGGTATATGCGCTGCCTTTTGCAGAGAACGCCAGGGCACAGAAAGAAAGCCTGCAGGTTGGTGAGGTTTTTGTGGCATTGACAAATTGGCGCTTCTCCATGCTGATTTTCAGTTGCTCAATCATTCTTCTATTCTGCGATTTGCCAATCGTAGACAAATTTACAGCCAACGCAATCATCAAGGGCAGCAGAAAGAAATGGTTTACTGGGCAGGCGCTTTATGTAGTCGCTACGTCGATGATCTGCGCTATGGGCGTTTTCCTGCTATCCATCGCAGTCGCACTACCAGACTTGGATTTTTCAAACCTATGGAGCAAACCAGCCAAGCTGATCGCGACCAGCGGCAGAATTGCCATTGACCCTGCCCGAATGAAGTTGACGATGGACAGTTATGTGGTCAAGACATTTACGCCTTATGCGGCGTTATTACACAGTTTTTTGCTCCTTACGCTTCTGAATTGCTTTTACGGAATGGCGGCGCTGGTTGCTCGGATGTATGTTCGAGCAGGTAGCTTTATCATCCTGATTGTTACAAATGCAGTTTCGTGGTGCGCTTCCATGTTTGGAGCCGGAGAGATTGGATGTGTTATTTTCAACACACTTTCTCCCCATTATCATGCTTCGTTATGCGCCCACGCCAATACAAAGCTGAACTCTGCGTTGCCGACGTTAGCGCATTCATACGCTATTCTAATTTTAATGATCTGCCTGCTATTCTTCGTAGGAATGAAAAAGGTAAGGAAATTTGACTTTGTCCTTCGCGAGGAGGTTACAGAATGAAAAATGCGGTAAATATTCATCATTTAAGTAAGAAATTTGGTGACCAGGTTGTCTTGAATAATGTGTCTTTGGAGTTGCCGGAGGGACACATTTACGGTCTTGTCGGACGAAATGGGTCAGGAAAAAGCGTTCTTCTGAAATGCATTGCCGGATTGATTCGCCCTACCGGAGGAACCATCGAGGTGTTTGGAAAACAGATTGGAAAAGACATCGATTTCGCTCCGTCTACAGGAATTGCCATCGACCAACCTGGGCTGTTGTTACGCAAAAGCGCCAAGGAAAACATGCGAGCTTTATCTGCATTGCTCCATAAGCCGGATGATGCACAGATATCCATGCTTTTACAAAAAGTCGGCTTGCAGCCTGACGAGCGAAAGCCGGTAGCCCAATATTCCACAGGGATGAAGCAGCGGCTGAGTATTGCCATGGCTATGTTAGATGCCCCGAAGCTGCTCTTGCTGGACGAACCCATGTCCAATATGGATGTAAGCGGAGCCTCTGAAATGAGAAGGCTTTTCCGAAATCTGTCAAATGAAGGAACGACATTGATCATTGCCACGCATATCGCGGAAGATGTGGAGCAACTTTGCAATGTGGTATACAGGATTCGCGAAGGTGAAATAATTCAGGATGGGAACAAAATGATGGGGTGACATCATTTTGAATATACAAAAAGGAGAGGTTTGATCAGTATGAAGAAGAGAGTGCTTGTTGTCATTCTTTGTTTGTCTCTGGTATTGGGATCCGTTGCTCATGCAGCGGTAGAATTCTCCAGTTTCAAGATGACATTCAGCAATAAGGACACCTATCAGAAGATTACTTCTGATACGACAAGCAAGGACAATCCTACCCGTGCCAGACTGTACATCACAAGCAATACGAGTGATGTTAACAGCGTGTTCCGTGCAGGGAAAACAATGACGGGCAGTGCTGTAACGCGTCTGTATTATGACCGTGTTACAAGTGGTCGTATGATGTCCTATAATGTTAGCATTGCTAAGGATACGAGAATCTATCTCCAGGGACGCCCCGATTCGAGCGTATCCAGCTGCACGATTACTGGATCGTTTGGTGCAGGCTAATTCCTAACAGAACTTGAAGCGGATTCACCCGTCCGCTTCCGTGAGTACATGCAAAAGCTCTCGGCCAATAACAAAGCCGGGAGCTTTTGTATATAGCTATCTATCAACATGAAGTAACAGCCCCGTGATATAGTCCCGGCCGCTTTCGTCTTCAATCGCCATGATCACTATCGGTATCATCTGGACTGTGTCCTTTCTTTTGCAGTCGGCATGAGTCTGGCAGAAGTCCTGCGCTGCAATATCTCCGTTCATTATAATAGATGCAGAAGTCGGTCAAAGTGTAAATCATTTTTTGAACTTTTTTCAGTCACACCAAAATATTCAATCAAACTCGGGATGCAGCTCCCTGTAGCACTCCACGTCTTCTTCGCAGGCGATATCTTCGTCGCTCAGTACGCCTATGACCCGTCCGATCAGATAAACATGCTCAAACTCGGAAAAGCTCATAACGGGATAGGACGGATTTCGGGAATACAGTCCATCCGGCTGGTATTCCTTGATGTATGTCTCGTTGTCGATCATGAACGCCCCGATATCTCCCGGCGCCAGTTCTCCCGAATCAGAAATGCGTTCCACCAGCACCCTACATCCATCCGGGTAATCTGGCTCCATGCTGTCGCCGTTTACGATAAACACGCAGTCGGCACGCTGCGTGAGCGAATCGTCGTACACATAGATCGGAACGCCCGAATCTTCAAATTCATTGGGATCGCCGACGCCTGCGGCGAGCGGGCGCTCGAAGAGCGTCAATTTGCGGATTGCACGGCTGCTTTCTGCCTGTTGTACCTTCAAAAGTGTTTGCGTTAGGACAGATACTGCATACCTGTTGCCGGACGTAAGCTGACGATAGTCGTCCATGAACCGTTCTTCTGCCGCAGAGTAGCTGCCGGAAGGATCGTCGAGATCATAGAGCTGATAGAGCGTGATCTGAAGCGCTTCACAGATATTCGGCAGAAGATTCACGTCGGGACGCGCACGGCCTCTTTCCCAGTTGCTCACGGCGTTGGCCGTAACGCCCACCATGGCGGCCAGCGCTTTCTGTTCCATTCCAAGTTCTTCCCGGTAATGACGAATGCGGTCGCAGATCATGGGCTTTGTTTCTGCGGGCACGGGCTTTCCGGTATGCATATCGATCACGTTGCGCTTGGGCGTCGTGGATCGTTCAAATACGCGCTTGGGCATGATGATTCCCTCCTGGTTTGCTTTCTATTTCATTATAGCACAATTCTTCACGTTTGTAAATAGGCATATGCGCTTTACAAACGTCTACAAATATGCTATGATGAATGCAGTGATGGCGCGGCAGCGAGAAATCCTGCCTTGCCTGCAGAGGAACGTTAAAGGGGAACGAAGATGAAGGACGCTGTCATTTTTCATCCTGCAAGGGCAATCGGCGAGACCGCAGGAGCTGCCGTAGAAATGGGACAAAACGAGCTGGCGACTGAGTACACCGAATCTGCTCATCCATATAAGCAGCTAGCGGAAGTACTGCACATTGCCGACGAAACGAAAAATCGGACCGGCTATGTGCTTTTTCCCAAGGTGACGAAGTTCAACACCTGGCTACTCAGCCGATATGGGAAACGGCTCGAGGCTGAACTGACAGAAGGGATCATGGCGGGCAAGTACGCAGTGACGATGGGACTGAACGATGTCACCGCCGCGCATATCAGCTGCCGCTTCTCTCCCAGAATGAGCCTGTGGCGGGTGAATCGATATGAGTTTATTGCCGACGTGCCGGTAGAAATCAGCTGGAAATCATCCGCAGGCGAGGAAACAGCGGAAGGATACGTCTCCCTGAACTGCTGCCTGGACGAGAATTTCTGCTATTTTATTGACGGCGTCAGTCTGGAGAAGCCTGACCGCCCGCTCATCCGGCTGGACGAGTATCTGGTTCCCATTATGTCCTACGAAGATCTTGAAGCCGCAACGCGGACGATGTGGGAGCAGTATCTGCCTGAGGTTTTCACAGACCATGAATGGCTGAATCCATATCGGCTGGCGGAGCGTATGGGGCTGAAGGTTACGTTTCATCTGCTGTATCGCAGAAAGAAAAAACGCGGTCTGCTGTTTTGGAAGGACGGTACGGTCAAGGTCGTCACCCATACCGATAGAAACGACTTGATCGAAGAAGTCAAAATCGAGGCGGGAACCATTGTCATCAACGACGACGGCGAAGATATAAGCAAGTCCCGTCTGGCCGTATACCATGAGTGCTTTCACGATGAATTTCACTGGCTGTTTTTCCGGCTCCAGGAAATGCATAACGACGATCTGAAAACCATCCAGCGGGTAAAAAAGGCGCGGAATCAGGGAAAAGAACCGCGAAATCCGCTGAAGATGCTGGAATGGGAAGCCCGGGAAGGCGCGCGTATGCTGATGCTGCCCACGGAGATCATTCAGCCGCTGATTCTCAGCCGCAGGCTCGAATTGAAGTGGACGAAGCACATGGGCGAGCTCTATCAGGGAATCATCTTCGGGGTTGCGGAGGATTTGAACGCCGCCCGGTACCAGGTTCGGCAGCGGCTTTTGCAGCTGGGATACTGGCAGGCGCGCGGTGCGCTGAACTATATACCTCACCGGGACGGTACGGGCAGGTACATCCGTCCGTTTATGTTTGCCCGGGAGAGCTGTCCCACCAGCGCTTATACTTTTGTGATTACGCCGGCCGAGTCCTTTAATCTGTACAGGGACAATGCCGAGTACCGCGAAAGGATTGATTCGGGCCGATACATTTATGTGGAAGGGCACATCTGTATCAACGATCCGGAATACGTGCTGCAGGGGCGACAGGGACCCTATATGACCCGCTGGGCGAACGAGCATGTGGACGAATGCTGTCTGCGATTCCTGAACGTGTTCGAAACGGACGAAGATTACGAGTTCAATCTGGGCTATGTCTGCAGCGACGAGGAATACAACCGGCATTATATTGACTTTGTAACCGGCGGAAAGGACATGACGGAAGAAGAAGTCAACGAACGGGCGAGTCAGATCGTCATGAAAATGCCGCAGAAGCCCGGTGAGGCACTGAAGTATCTGGTGGAGGAAGCCGGAAAGGCGCGCCGGAAGAAAATCAGCGCACAGGAACTGTCGGAACGCTGCGGCGTCTCCAAGAGAACGGTTTATTACTGGCTTGAAGAAGAATACCAGCTCTCAGCAGAAGTGTTCGTGCGCATTGTCGTAGGGCTGCACCTGCCTCCCTATATATCCATGCGGTTCATGAACGTATGCGGCGTCATGCTTCAGTTCTATGGCGTCCATATGATGTACTGGAAAATCCTGAACTGCTTCTTTATGGACACGATCTATGAAGTCAATCGCCATATGCGGGACGCCGGCTTCCCCACCATGACGGAAGGAATTGAATAAAGTTTGTTACTGCGAACGAAAAGGCGTATTGCGCTTCTGTCCTATGGGCGGCACAGCGCAATGCGCCTTTTTCTTTTGGCGTGTGAGGTTCTTTTTCGTCAGGTTGTACAGCAAAACTCCACCCAAAAGAAAATTTTCTGAGACTGTGCAAAATTTTTGCACAAAACAGGGCGGTTTTTGAGCTTTTCCGGAGGAAAAATGCAGGATTTTAAGTTCATGTCTGCGTATTCACAGAGAAATTCGCGCAAAACGGCGCGTTGAATATACAAATATGCAATAATGACAAAAGGACACAAGCAAAAAAGTGTGCAGAAAAATTGCACCACTTCGAGGGGCAAATCCGCTATCATAATACCCGTGAGGTGGCCACCCACAAAATCAGAAACACGGTA
>URWB01000074.1 GCA_900551415.1 uncultured Eubacteriales bacterium | reverse complement strand
TACAATAATTTACAGTATCATTATATCATATAAAAAATAAAATTCCAGTACATTTTTGAATTTTTTTATAAAATTTTCAAATTTACAGCCAATTGATAGATAACGACCTTCTGCCAGCGCTTCCAAGTATTGCGGTGAAAGGTTTCCGGATAGGCCTCGCCTAAACACAAATAATCTCGGATTCCTTGTTGATACTTGTCCGGCGTTATCTCAAAGGCCGCCTCCATGGCTCGCACGCGTTGAGAAAGCTGCGCGAGCTCCGCCGCCTTTTTTCCTGTCATATCGGAAACACTTCCGTTTCGCGTGAGACGCTCCCTCGATGGATCTGCCGCATAAAGGGTATCTCTTTCCTCCTCCAATTCTGATAATTTTTTTCGCAAACGTGGCAGATCCCTCGCCGCCCAAACGGCCTGCCGGTAAACGGTATCCGGCAGCTTCAGTCCTTTCGCGCTTTCACAGAAAGCAGATTCTTTGCCGGCCGCTGTTTTTTTTGCCATATAAAAACACCTCCTTTGTCTTACTTTTATCACAAATTAAGACAAAAAAGGTGTTTTCTTTTCTCCAAGATTCCACAAAATTCGTCAAAATTCGACTTTTTACGTCGAAAATATCCGAAAATCCTTCCTTTAAAAATCCATTCGGTGGAGCCGAGCTTCTTCTTATGCAGGTATCTTCGGTTGACAAGAGCACCTTGCGGAGCGCCTGCCATGAACCGCAGGCTCACGCGCGGAGATCTCTGCTTTTGTGATACGCTCTTGTTTGACGGCACCCGCTCGTGTCTGTTTCCGACAGCGCGGGTTCTATGTCTTCCTTGCGCAATGCGGCCGCAGATTCTATGCGCGCTCTTTGAGCAGTGCGGCGATCTTTTCGTTCAGCATATCCAGCGCCACGCGATTATAACCGCCCTCCGGAATGATGAGGTCGGCGAATTTTTTACTTGGTTCCACGAATTGCTCGTGCATCGGTTTTACTGTTGTCAGATACTGCGTCACGATAGACTCCAGCGTCCTGCCGCGCTCGTTGACATCGCGGATGATACGGCGTATGATGCGCACATCGGCATCCGTATCGATAAAAACCTTGATGTCGCAGAGATCTCTGAGCTCCTTGTTCTCGAAGATCAGAATGCCCTCGACGATGATGACCTTGGCAGGCTCTACCAGCACCGTCTCATCGACGCGGTTATGGATCGTAAAATCGTAGACCGGCCTGTTGATACTTTGCCCCATCGCCAGACGGCGCACATGCTCGATCATCAAATCCGTATCAAAGGAATTCGGATGGTCATAATTCAGTTTTTTTCGTTCCTCAAAAGGGATTTCATTGTGCTGCTTGTAATAAAAATCGTGACTCAGCATGGTGATCTCATTGCTGAATTCGTCCTTGATCTTTTGGATCAGGGTACTCTTGCCGGAACCGGTTCCGCCCGCGATACCGATAACAATGACGTCTTTCATATTCTTTCTCCATTTTATCCGCTGTGTTTGATCCACCGCGCTCCCTGCTGACCGAATGCCGGAATCCAACGTCCTTTTGCTTTCGACTTCCTTCCCGGCCTCCGTTTTACGCCTGTGCCGCCTGCTCGCTCAACGGCGTTTTGTCCCGATCCTCCGCCGTAATTGTCGCGCCGAGATTGACTGAGGCCTTTTCAAGCTCCAGAACCATATTGTTAATCTCCTGAAGTCTGGTTGGCGAAATCTTTTTCGACATCACGCCGCGCGTACTTGCTAAAATATCCTCCAACTCTCCCTCGATGTTTTCCAGCTTCGTTTTGAGCTTTTCGACATCCTCATCATCCAGCGCGTCCTGAATCACCGCGTCCTGACTCAAAATTTCTCCGGTTTCCAGTTCATACTCGGTATTGCCATTCACCACGATTGGGTCATAGCCGAAGACTTCCTTGACCTTTGCCGCAAAATCAATCTTGGACTGCAATTCGCCATGCACGAGGAAAATCTCCTTCGGCTTGACTTGGAAGCCACCCAGCCAGTCAAGCAGTCCCGCCTGATCCGCATGACCGGAAAATCCCTCAAGGTTGTGAATCTCTGCCTGTACGAGAATCGGCTCATTAAACAGGCGCACTTCCTTCGCGCCCTCGACCAGCGATCTGCCAAGTGTGCCTTCCGCCTGATAACCGACGAATACAATGCTGTTTCTGCTGTCCCAAAGGTTGTGTTTCAAATGGTGACGAATCCGTCCCGCTTCGCACATGCCGCTGGCGGAAATGATGATTTTTGGATGCTTGTCCACATTCAGCATCTGTGAATCCGCAGTGTTTCTGGTAAATTTCAAATTAGGGAAATCGAGCGGATGGTCGCCGCTGAGTATGTAATTTTTGGTTTCTTCATCAAAGACCTGCGCGTTCTTTTTGAAAACTTCTGTTGCCGTCGTTGCCATCGGACTATCGATGTAGACGTTGACATTGCCGAGGATATCGGCGTATTCCGGATGATGCTCATAGAACATATTGAACTGGTAAATCAATTCCTGCGTTCTGCCGACCGCGAAAGACGGAATGATAACATTGCCGCCGCGCTTGATCGTCTTCAGCACAATTTGAATCAGCTCGTCAATGCTGGTTGCGTTCTTTTCATGCAGACGGTTGCCGTAGGTGGTTTCCATGATGACGTAGTCCGCTTTTTTTATCTTGGTTGGATCCCTGAGGATCGGACGGTTTGGTACACCAAGATCTCCGGAAAATACCAGCTTCGAGGTTTTGTCTTCTTCGGTTGTCCACAGCTCGATAATAGCCGAGCCGAGAATATGCCCCGCGTCGTTAAATACAATTTTCATATCGTCATTCAGCGCGATGAGCTGATCGTAGAGGATAGGCTTAACAAGGCGCAGCGCCGCTTCCGCGTCGCGGATCGTGTAAAGCGGTTCTACCGGAGGCTTCCCGGTTCTGGCATTTCTTCTGGTCTGCCACTCCGCGTCCTTTTCGTGAATATACGCGCTGTCCTTGAGCATGACGTCCAAAAGATCCGCCGTCGCATCAGTGCAGTAAATCGCGCCTTTAAAACCGCGCTTCACCAGCAGCGGCAGCCTGCCGCAGTGGTCGATATGCGCGTGACTGAGTACCACGCATTCAATCTCAGTCGGGTCAAAAGGGAACGGTTCCTCATTCATTTTTTCGGTTTCCCTGCCGCCTTGAAACTGTCCGCAGTCAAACAAGATCTGATGCTTGTCCGTCGAAATCAAGTGGCAGGATCCCGTTACGCCAATTGATGCACCACAAAATTTAACCTTCATATTTGAGCCTCCTTTATGCTATGACGGTTTGTCTGTTCTTCCTATTCTTTCTATGTTTTATCTGTAATCCCAAAGCTGTCGGTTCGCCGTCGAAACGGCTGTCGCTCCGGCCTCGATCGCGTTGTCCACATCTTCCTTAAACTCAATCAGTCCGCCTGCCAGAATCGGCGTATTGCGCACTTTGTCCGAAAACTCGCGAATCTTTTTGCAGACCACGCCCGGCATGATCTCCACCACATCCGGCTTGGCAATACGAATGGACTCCACTGCCGTATCGACGGAATGGGAATCCACGATGAAAAAGCGCTGTACGGTCACGAGTCCGATGTCCTTAGCCGGACGAATCATATTGGTCTTGGTCGTCAGAATGCCGTCCGCGCCCTTCAGCTTAATAAAATGCAAACCCGCGCGATCCTTGCCGATGCCCTCCGCGAAATCCATGTGAATCAGCGCTTTTTTACCGGCTTTATGAGCTCTGTCGATTTGCGCTTCCACCGTCATGATGCTGGAATACAGCAAAAAAATCACGTCAACCTCGGATTTCAGAGCCGCGCTGAAATCCTCCTCAGTTCTCACAGCGGCCGCAACCGCCCTCTTATCAAATAAAGACATTCTCCATTCTCCAGTCCTTTGGTTTTAGACGAGAGTCCGCGTCGCCACAAGGTTCGCTTCCGTTCCGCCTATACCCTTTATTATAATCTCTCCTCGGTGAATTGGCAAGAATAAGCTGTGATTATTTATCTCTTTTACGCAGTCGCGCACCAGTCTTTGGGGAATCGCGCGATCTGTCCGAACCGGAACGAGCCTGCCGTCCGCGGCGGCCATCGTACTTGTCAGCGTCCGTTTTGGCTCTGTCACCTCCTGCCGCGCGTAGGCTTCGCCGCGTTTACAGCTGTTTCCATGTGTCATGCCGTCCGCGTCCACCGTCACGCGGCAGCCCATCGGACATACCGTACAAATGACGACTGTCCCCTCCTCCGCCTGCGTTTGCAGCGGTTTCACGCCCTTTTTCTGCGCCTGAGAAAACTTTTTTGTCTCGCTTTTTGGCGTCTCATCGCTCCTGTTCTCCCGCGAACGGAACGGCAAGTTTTCGTGGTCGCGAACGGAATCTGTGCCACACGCGTTCTGATTCTGCCCTGCAGCGCCTAACGCGAATTTCGCCGCGGCAGTTCCCGCGAGCTCGCCCTCCGCTGACACGAAATCCACCAATTCGTGTACCTTCACCACATTGCCGCAGGCAAAAATGCCGGGAACAGAGGTCTGCCTCGTCTCGTCCACAACCGGACCCTTCGTCTTTGTGTCAATGAGAACGCCGGCTTTTTTGGAGATTTCGTTCTCCGGAATCAGTCCAACCGAAAGCATGAGCGTATCGCAGGCGAGGTATTGCTCTGTGCCCGCGATCGGCCGCAGCCGGGCGTCTACCTCTGAGACAGTCACGCCCTCCACACGGTCTTTGCCGTGAATTTCCGTCACCGTATGCGAAAGCAGGAGCGGAATTTCATAGTCTCGCAGACACTGCACGATGTTGCGCGTCAAGCCGCCGGAATCCGGCATGATTTCGCAGACTGCCCTGACCTTCGCGCCCTCCAGACTCATCCGTCTTGCCATGATCAGTCCGATATCGCCGGAGCCCAGAATCACGACCTCCTTGCCGGGCAAATACCCCTGCAGATTGACGAATTTCTGCGCTGTTCCGGCTGTAATCACGCCCGCGGGCCTGGTTCCCGGCGTGGCGAGCGCGCCGCGCGGCTTTTCTCTGCAGCCCATCGCCAACACAACTGCCCCCGCCTCTATCTGAAAATATCCATCCTTCTGATTGACCGCCGTAACGCGGCGATCCGCGCTCAGATCGATGACCATGGTATCACACAGGCAGGTGATATGCTGCTCCAGCACCATATTTTCATAACGTTCCGCGTATTCCGGTCCGGTCAGCTCCTCATGGAACCGATGCAGACCGAAACCGTTATGAATACACTGTTCCAGTATGCCGCCCAAACACGCCTCGCGTTCTATGATGACGACCTCCCTGGCACCCGCCTGCCGCGCGGCAAGCGCTGCCGCCATCCCTGCCGGGCCACCGCCGATAATCACTACCTCCGCGTATCTCATTGCTTCGCACCTCCGTTCTCGTATGCTTCGCGGGACATAGATTCTGCCTTATCCGCGCGCAATTCCCGCGCCTGTTCGGGCTCGTCAGCAGCTCCCGCGCGCGATTTCTCTGCTTCACTTGCTCCCGCTCCTTTCGTGCGGCCTGTCAGGATATAGGAACCTCCTCCTTTTTTCGTGACCTCTGTCAGCGGTACGCCCCATTCCTTCGCCAGAATCTCGCAGACGGCCGTCATGCAGAACCCGCTCTGACAGCGTCCCATGCCCGCGCGTGTTCTGCGCTTTACCGCGTCGATATCCTTCGCCGGCGGATTCCTGCGGATTTCCGCGAGAATTTCCCCTTCGGTGACCTCCTCGCAGCGGCAGATGACTCTGCCGTACGCCGGCTCCTTCGCGATCAACGCGTTTTTTTCTTCTAAAGAAAGTTCGCGAAAAGAAACGCGTTCCGTCTGTTGTGGTTTCCATTCCTCCCTACGAACAGGCGCGAGCGCGCCTTCTTCGATCAGTGGAACCGCGAGTCCCGCTCGCTTTGCCAGTGCCGCCCCCGATGGGCAGACCGTCTCTCCAAACAGCAGTGCCTCCGCCAAAAGGCCGATGGCAGGCGCAGAGCTTAAACCCGGCGACTCGATCCCTGCGAAGTTCAAAAAATTCGGTCGCGGACTGTTGATGATAAAATCACCTTGGTCCCCATGTGCCCGCAGACCGGTGAACTGGGTAATTGCCATCTGCATCGGTACATGGTCAAAAAATTCGCTTTCCTTGACTGCCACCGTCTCCAATCCTGCAGCGGTTACTGCCGTATTCCGCTTGTCTTCGATATCCTCTGATGTCGGCCCGAGCAGGATGTTGCCGTCAACCGTTCGTACCGCCAGCACGCCCTTGCCCATCCTGGTCGGCATGCGAAAAATCGTATGCGTTACCAGATCTCCGGCCTCCTTGTCGAGCAGCTGATATTCTCCTCTGCGCGGTGTAATATGAAAAGAAGTGTCACCGACCATTGCCGCGATTTCGTCGGCAAACAACCCCGCGCAGTTAAGTACAATCTTCGCGCGCACCTGCCTGCCATCCGCGGCTTCAATACAATACCCGTTTTCTCCCTCACTCCATGCATCCGGCTCATCCAACTCCGAAGGAGCGGAAGCAGATTTTTTGCATACGGCTTCTGTGCCGCTGTGAATCGCGGATACCTCAAAATCCGTCAAAAAATCCGTTCCATAATCCATCGCGTGACCAATCGCGCGCAAGGTCAGCTCGTAAGGACAAACCACCGCGCCGGTCGGCGCGTCGAGCGCGCAGGTGACGCGCTCGCTCAAATTCTTTTCGGCGGCGCGCGCTTCTTGCCCGCTGATCAGAGAAAGCGCGCGCACGCCGTTTTGTTTTCCCCTCTCCAGCAGAATTTCAAGATTCTTTTGATCCTCTTCACCAAAGCCGACCACCAGCGTTCCGTTTCTTCTATATTTGACTGCAAGATTGCGGCAGACTTCCTCCATCATTTCCGAACCCGCTACATTTAGAATGGCTTTCAGACTGCCCGGTCGCGGATCATAGCCGGCGTGTACAATCCCACTGTTGGCCTTGGATTGTCCCATCGCCGCGTCATGCTCCTTCTCCAGGATTACGACATGACTGCGATACTTCGCCAGATGGTAAGCAATCATACCGCCGACAACACCGCCGCCGATGATGGCGATATCATAATTCTGCGTCTCAGCCGCCTGTGCGGAGCGTTTCTGCCCCACGTGCTGTTCCGTTTGTTCCTTGCTGCTCATTTTGTCATCCTTTCTGTTTTCTCTTATCTATTCTTATATTTTTGGCAACAAAAAACACGCAAAACAAAGGCTCATGGCCTCTGTTTTACGCGTCTCAATCTCCTCTGCGTCGTGTTTTCCTGTTTTGCAAAAACGCGCATAGCCAAATCCGGGATTTCTGCGCGCGGCACTCACGCATGAGTGTCATGCGCAAGGTGCGTTTGTCATAGCTTCCGAAACATCGCCGCGCAATATTTCCTATGTAATCAAAAAAGGTTCGCGTCGATGCTCCGCTGTCTTTGGACTGCTTTTATTCCTCTCCGTGAAAATCAGAGCCCTCTGTCATGTGTAGATGCAGTTTACCCGCCAGCTCGACGAAACGAAAGACCTCCGCTTCCGAATGCGTCGGATAAAAGCATTCCAGCCCCTTGAGCCCCGCTTTTTTGAGTTCCCGCAGCAAGACAGCAAAATTCGTCCAATACGCCGCGGAATCTCGCGCGCCAATGCCGCGGATCTTGCCCGGATGCGCCAGCACCGGCATGCCGCCTGCCTGCAACAGCAGTGCGATGGCTTCGGTTGTTTTTATCTTTGTTTTGCGGATCGCCTTCACCTGCGGTGATTCAAAGAGTCTTCCCGGCTCCCAAGCGTCTTGCATGCGCGGAATCAGCCCTTGCGCGACCCATGCTCGGGCGATATTCGGTTTGCCGACATAACCGCCCTTGCTCGCCGCGGCAAGCGCGGCCAGATCGACCGGATATCCCATCTCGTTAAGTACCGCTGCGAGCTTTTCGTTCCGCGCTCTGCGGTTTTCTTCCAACTCCGCGAGTTTGCTCACAAGCGCCGCATTCTGTGGGTCAAACTGATAACCCAAAAGATGCAGTTCGATCGCCGCTTCGGTCCCTGCCGGATGCTGCTCGTCTGCGTCAGCCGCCAGCGTCAGTCCATACTCTGTGGATAATTCCACACCCGGTACAACGGTAATATCCAGCGCTTCACCCGCGATTTTCGCCTCCGAAAACGCCTTGATATTGTCGTGATCCGTAATGGAAATGATATCGTAATCTTCTTCGTTGTATTTTTTGACAAGTTCTACCGGACTCATCGTTCCGTCTGAATAATAGGAATGGATATGGTAATCAACTTTATAGTCCAAGAATGTTCTCTCCCGTTTGTAATTCCGTTTTTATTTTTTTGCTTACTCTTCTTCTTCATGCGGCAGGATCAGCTCTTCCGCGATCCGATCACCCATTTCCTGCCCGCAGAGCGCGTCTACAATCGCCAACGCGAAAATCATTGCCGTTCCCGGTCCCTGCGAAGTGATCAGATTCCCATCCCAAACGACTACATGCTTTTCGCAAGCCGCGCCCGCGAGATGAGATTCCATGCCCGGATAGATCGTCGCGTATCTGCCTTTCAGCAATCCCAGACTGCCAAGTACCATCGGCGCCGCGCAGATGGCGGCAATATATTTTCTGTCGTTCGCGAATTCTCTAAGCAGCCTGCAAAGCCCCTGATGCTCGCCCAGATGCTTCGTGCCCGGCATCCCGCCCGGAAGCACCAGCATCTCGCATGCCGCGTAATCCGCATCCTCAAAAAGACAATCCGCCTTTACCGTGATTCCATGCGCGCCGGTAACCATCAGATTCCCGCTCACGGAAACGAGCTGCGCATCCTTTCCTGCCCTTCTCAAAACATCGGCAACAGTCAGCGCTTCGATTTCTTCAAAGCCTTCGGCTAAATGTATCGCAATCATTTCATTTTCCTCCCGTATCAATAAAAAATCCGCGGCGGCCGCGTCAAACGCAATAAAATGTAGCTGGTCAGTGCCAACAATACAATCGCGAGAATCATAAAAAAGGTATTCGCCATGGAGATAAAATCGTTCCCCAACAGAATACTCAGCGTCGTGGTATCCTCCGGCAGCATCAGCCCGATTTTATCCGCCAGCCAAAGACGCCCGTTATGAGTCGAAACAAAGGCAAAGGAGGCCACACTGAAAGCACTGCTCAGCGCGATGGTCGCGTAGGTTCGGCTGCGCATCAGTTTCTTATAACCGCTCCGAAGCAGCCAGACACAGATCGCCGCGCTGACGATCAGACTGAGCAAGCAGATGGTCAAGCTGATATCCAGCCACTTTTTGATCAGCATCATGTTGTCACTTTCCGCTTCGGTAAAAATCCCCTGCAGATCGTAACCGGTATCTTCATATACCTGAAACTCCTTCGGACGCCAGCTGTTCATAAAATCCGCGATGCCGTCTGCCATTTCGCTGTTTGACAAGCTGGTATAAACGCGATTGACCGCGCCGGAATCATTGAAGTAAAAAAGATAAACATCCGAGGTACGCAGGGTCAGATTCTGCGCCGCGGTGGTAACGCACAAAACGGTCGTAAAAATCACCAGTATGGAGCAAAGCATACGAAAAGCTTTCATATTCGGCTCGATCCCCCTTTTCTTTTTGTCACGTCGCGCGAAGCTCCCTCTTTGGTTCGCTTAACCTTCCAAATAGGATACATACGGCAGGTTTCTGTATTTTTGGTCGTAGTCTAAGCCATAGCCGATGACAAAGAGATTCTCAATTTCAAATCCGACATAATCGGCCCGCAGATCCACCAGTCTTCTCGACGGTTTGTCGAGCAGCGTGCAGACCTTGATGCTCTTAGGATTTCTGTCCGCTAAATGGGCTTTCAAAAACTTTAAGGTTGTTCCGGTATCCACGATATCTTCGATGATGATGACATTCTTGCCATAGATATCGCCGTCCAGATCCTTCTTGACCTTGACAACGCCGGAGGACGTCGTGCCGCTGCCGTAGCTGGACGCGACCACAAAATCAATCTGCGTGTCATTGGTGATATGCTTCATCAGATCACCCATCCACATCACCGCGCCCTTCAGCGTGCCGACCAGATAAATTTCCTCGCCCGCGTAATCCTCGGAAATCTGTTTGCCAAGCTCAGCGGCTCTTTGTCTGATCTGTTCTTCCGTAAATAAAACCTTGCCGATTGTATTATTTTCCATTTTGCTTTTTACTCCTCGTCTTTTGTCGTTTCTGTGTTTGTGTCCTTTGTATCTTTCCCCGTATTTTGATGTTCTACGGTATAATCTACGCCTTCGATGATATTTTTATCTTGAAAATCTTTGGAATAGTCCACTTCTTTTTCGCCAAGCCAATACAGATCCAGCGTATCCTTCAAATGCCAGATGATCCAAATCCAAAGCACCGCGTCATCGATGAAGCCAATTGGCCCCAGAATCGGCGGAATCAAATCCACAGGAAGAACCAGATAAATCAGACCGAAAATAACCAAAGCCTTTTTTCGCTTCGATACAGTCTTGTCCTTCATCATGCTGGCGATCGCCCGCAGTCTGCCTTTGATGAATGTCCAGCTTAAAAATTGCATTTACGCCTCCAAAAGTTTTTCAATCTCCGTCAAAAGCTCTTCACAGCCGCTCTTTTTGAGTGCTGAGACCGGAATCACAAGATCCTCCGGTCCGAGCTTCAACGTCTGACGGATGGTTTTCATACATTTTTGCAGCTCGTTGCGCGATACCTTGTCTGCCTTGGTTGCCACGACGATCCCATCCATGCCGTAATGCCGCAGATATTCATACATCTGCTGATCCTGCGCGGACGGCGCGTGTCGAATATCTACGAGCTGCACCACTTTTTTAAGTCCCTGCCGGTTTTCAAAATATTCTTCCATCATCGCGCCCCAGTTTTCGGTCACGCTTTTTGACACCTTCGCGTAGCCGTATCCGGGCAAATCAACAATTCGAAAGGCATCGTTGATCCGATAAAAATTAATTGTCCGCGTCTTGCCCGGATTACCGGACACACGCGCCAAGCTTTTTCGATTTGTCAAAAGGTTCAAAAGCGACGATTTGCCGACATTCGATCGGCCCGCGAAAGCGATCTCCGCCATAGTATCCTCCGGATATTGATTCTTTTTGACCGCTACGGTCTCCAATTCCGCCTTTTTAATGACCATCTCTCACCGTCCCTTTTTCATACTATAATATATTATAATATCACATTGGAGTGCCGCAAGTCAATGAAATCGCGGTTTTTAGAGTCCTTCTCTTCTTTTTTGTTTTTTTTAACAAAAATAAATTAAATTTTATATTGACACATCACTTTTCGCATGCTATAATGCGATAAACTGATGACGGAGAGCAAGTACTTTCTATGCAGGACATTACAGAGAGCCGCAGGCGGTGGGATTGCGGTATGTGTCATAGATGGGAATGGGCTCCTGAGGGCAAACTGAAACACGCTTTCTTCATAGAAATTCCGCGAGGAAACCCGCGTCTTCAGACTAGGCTATCTCCCGAATGAGCGTTTTCTCATGGTTCCTCCGCCCGAAGTTCCGGCATTGCCCGAATTGGTTGTGGCATTTCTTACGCTTGGCGAAGCGGTGCGGTTTTGAGAAGGAGCCGGTGCGCTTTGCATTGTGCGCGAACTTGACGAGGAACTGCGTATCCTGTCGGAAAACGACCTCGTGCCGTTGCTTCCGCTTGTCTCGCTGCGTGTGCCGAAACGGTTTGACGGAGTAGCAACATTGCGATCGTTTGATTTTGTACTGCTGTAATTGTTGCGGGTATTATTGCCCGAAGTCCTGATATTGTTATTGTTGAAATTATCTCTCGGATTCGATACAAATCTGTTGTTGTCCTCGCGCTTGTATTCGGGTTTCGTGTCATTGTTTCCCGGCGTGGGGATGTTGTTCTTGAAT
>URWB01000073.1 GCA_900551415.1 uncultured Eubacteriales bacterium | reverse complement strand
TCACCCATGAGCGCCGCTTCGCAAGGTGCTTTTGTCGTTATTCCGGAAATATCGCTATGCGATATTTCCGGAATAATCAAAAAAAAGAGGACCGAAGTCCTCTGAAAAATCATTTTGATTTGCGCCACACCAACGTCCGGCACAGGGTCAAAACCATGTGCTTTGTTTCGTCCCGATATCCGGCGCAGAACCTATGCAAGATAGTGATATAAGCTCGAAAGAATGAAATACAGCAAAAATCCAGAAATAAATATTAGCGCAAGTGACATACTCTTTTTCATTTCGCAGTCCTCCCTCTTTCTTCTCTTTTTAGTAATTATATCATAAGTTCTAAGCTCTGTCTACGCCCTCGTCTTGCAATTCTCCCTCCGTTTCCGTCTCGATCCGGAACTCCAAGCCACCCTCTGTGCAGTCCTCCGGCCACGCCTCCTCCGGCGCCAATTCGATCTCCACCTGCGCGCCGTCCGCTTCCTCACCATATTGCAGCTGATAAGAACCATCCGCCTGCTTCGTGAGCTGCCCGGTCGCCTCCTGCCCGTCGATATAGATCCTGACCGCAGTCACAGGGTTCGCCGTTTCTCCGTCAGTCGCCGCGTAGGCCATCATCGACATCATGCACAAAAGTGCTGCAAGCAGCATGCAGGTGAACGCCAGACGTCCGACCCGCACCCTTGCCGGTTTATTATGTTTCATATAAAAATCCTCCCTTTTCAAGCTTTCGGAGGCATGCACCCCCGCAAACGCCGCGCGGTACAGACTTTGTTCTCTGCGTCTGTTTTGTTCGTTTTGCTCTGTGTCATACATCCGAAAAGACCTCCTTCAAAATTTTGCGACCGCGCGCCAGTCTGGTCCGCACCGTCGCCTCGTTCATCCTCAAAATCCCCGCGATCTCCTTCGTGTCATAATCCTCATAATAATAGAGGTGTATAATGAGACGATATTTTTTCGGCAGCTTCAAGATCGCCCGCAGGATCTCATTGCGGCGCTCTGCCTCCTCCGCTGCCTGTGCCGCGTCATTCGCGTACTCCGCGCCCGGCTCCGTCTGCAGACCCGCAAGATAACCCTCCAGCGAGATATTCCGCCGCCGCCACGCCGAAAGCGAGATCTTCTTGCATTGGTTGACAGCCACGCGCAGCAGCCAGTGCTTGAGATGCGCCTCGCTCTCAAATTTGGCATCACTTCGGTAGAGCTTGAGCAATACCTCCTGCACGATGTCATCTGCGTCGTATGGATTTTTGAAATAGTTCAGCGCGATTGCGTAAATGCGATCCGCATATCGCTCCGCAACCGCCTCGAATACCACGCCTTTCAAGACTCGCGTACCTCCCCTTCGAAATGCATTTCACTTCATATATCCCACAGCCCGTCAAAAAGTTTCATCTTTTAAAAACTTTTTAGATTTTTTGTCAGACACGTTTCCGGTGATAGTTCTCCCATTCCATGCAAAGCAAGACCGCCGCGCAAGGCGCGGCGGCTGTTAAATTTCAAGTTCCGTTTTATCGCTTCACGCAGGTGTATGATCCACGCGACAGGCTTTTTTTTGCCCGATGGTCTCGCCGTATTTCACCTTCGTTTCCATACCGGCATGGCTGTTTTCCAAGATATCCGCGTCGATCACGCAGCTCCCCTTTGGCAGCGCGACCACAATTGTAGAGCCGCCGAATTCAAAGCGTCCTTTCTCATCGCCGCGCGTGACCTGCGCGGCTTCCTCATAATTGATGATTTTGCCGACCATCAGCGCGCCGACCTCCATCTGCAGGATTCTCCCAAAATTCTCTGAATCAATGAAGCTGTAGCAGCGCGTATTTTCCTTATAAATCGGATAAACCTCCGCTGCCGCCGGATTGACCGTATGATAAACACCGGGCAGCCAGTGATTTTTGGATTTTTGGCCGCTGTCCACATAGCAATAGCGGTGATAATCGTCCACCGTCAAGCGAAAGAGCAGCAGCGTGCCGCCGTCATAGACACGCGCGAGCGCCTTATCTCGCAAAAGGCTTTCCATGGTATACATAGTTCCTTTGATAGCAAAACACGAACTTTCGGTGATTTCATGCACTGTCAGTCTGCTGTCACATGGCGAAATCAAACGCGTCGCTTCCATGCTCACCGGCCGCATCTCCGGCTTGATCCTGCGCATAAAAAAGTCATTGTATGAACGGAAGCTTCTTTCCTCATACTGGCTCATGTCAATCTTGTTTTTTTCAATGAAACGTGGAATCCCCACGCGCGAAAGTCTGCTGTTTAAGACCCGTCCGCCGAGTTTGGAAACCCAGGGCTGAATCAGAAGCTTAACACAAACTCTGCCGCCGCGAGTTCCGTACAGCCCGCGCAGGAAACGATCCTGCCCTTCTCCGCCCTCGACGCGGCGGCCTGCTCGATCTCTGCAATCCATAGGCAAGCCACCCTCGCTAGGTCGTAAACAGGACCGCGTGCCACTGCATGCCCCCGCCCTGCACAAAGGAAAAAATCAGCGCTGCTGCCACCAGAAGGCAAATCAAAAGCAGCACCTTGTTGCTCGGCTTACGAAGCTTGAAATTCGCGATGAACAGCATGCCGACCGTAAACAGCATGATTGTCAGAACAAGACTGAAGATCTGTGCCCCCACAATCATGTGGATGACGAACAAGATCGGCAAAATGATCGCGATGGAAGTGATCGGCAGACCATAATATACTTTTTCGTATTCTTCCTCTTCAGAGAAAAAATGATTTGTCTCCAACACGTTGAAATATGCCAGACGAATGACACCGCTGACGCTGTAAAACGCGATGGCTAAAAATCCGATTCTGCCCGTCACGCCCATACAGTAGCACAAGAATGCCGGAAACGCGCCGAACGCGACCACATCGCAGAGAGAGTCAAGCTGAATGCCGAACAGCTTTTCATCGTCTGTACGGTCTGTTTTCCTGCGGGCAACCTTACCATCGAACATGTCAAAGAAGCCCGAAAGTGCCAGACAGAAGACCGCTGCCCCGAATTTTCCCGCGTGCGCCAGCGTCATGCCGATGATGGAAGACACCAGACTCATATAAGTCAAAATTACCGTATAGTTATAAAATCCTATCATGTTTATGGTTTTCCTTTCCGAATATCACCAAATATGCGATTGCCGTAAACACCGCGCTGATGAGAAGCTGGGCATAAAAGCTCAGACCTCTGGACACGACCATGATTGGCGTGATGAGTTTCACGCCGCATACGGGCGTAAAGATTCTTTCAAACAAATGCTCGCTGATTCCCATACCACCCGGCAGCGGCAGCATATCCGCGGCCAGGGAGATCGTGCCCTGCAAGGTGATCGTTTCCGCCATGCCGATGCCGCGGACACCAAAGCTGACAAAGACCAGATAGGTAACCGCGAACAGCAGACAGCGCTGCGCGAAGGTGATCAAAAAAACATGCACGGTGATTCGTCTGTTCTTTTTAATATACGCGGAGGCTTCCCGGTATTCATCCATATAGGCTGCGGCCTTTCCCTTCATCGCGTTCCATCTTTCGCGCGGAAAAAGCGGTGAGAACCGTTCCATCAGCTGCAACACCAGTTTTTTGGTAAAGAGAGGACAGAATACCAGCGCGGCCATGAAGCTCACACAGAGCACATTCAGCAGCATCCCCAGCTTCACCCAGAACAGCGCCGGTCTCAAAAGATGCATCAGCCGCCGCGGCCTGAGAAGCAGCAGCAGCGCGCCGATCATCACCAAAACGGTCTTGTAGGCAATTGTAATCAACAGCAAGATCATAGACGAAATGTGAACGGGGAGCTTATCCCTGCCCATAAAGACAAGCTGCATCGGCTGTCCTCCGGACGCCGTCGGCGTAACGAGGCTGAAGAAAAACCCCACAAAAGAATACAGGCAGCAATGCATCAGCTTCGGCTTCTGCTTCAGATTTTTCATCAGATAGTAGATGATGAGCGATTCACACAGGATGAACGCCGTCACAAGCAGGAGGCCGATCAGCCAAACAGCGCTGCCCGCGCGTCTGATAAATCTGAGCACTGCCTTAAAATCCTCACCTTTGAATACATAAAACAAAGTCAGACTAAAGCACAGAATCAGAAAAACAGCGTTAAAAATGATTTTTTTCTTATCTTTCATGCGTTTCCCCCATATCGCGCCATACCCTCTGATTGACACGCTCAAACATGCGCTGCACAGGGCGGTACCAGTTCGTGCGCATGCCCAAAGCGAACGCGAGCAGCGCCGTCAACAGTCCGCCTGCCACGTCCACAATATAATGCTGCTTTGTAAACTGTGTGGAGGCACAAATCAGCAGCGCGTAAGCAAGCACCGCTGCCTTGACCTCAAACTTCACCTCATGGCATCGGTAAATTCCCAGCCAGCACATCAGGCTCACCAGACAGTGAATAGACGGGAAAAGATCATACGGCATATCCACATGGTAAATCAATGCAAGCAAGGCGTCACAGAAGCCATCGATTTCAAACTGCGGCCGCGCGTTGGTGGTCGGCAGCACGATAAAAAAGACTCCGCAGATGGTTCTTGACAGCAAATCTGCCGTTACGAAACGAAACAAAAATTCCTTGCTGTTATATTTTGCGGTCATCACATAGCACAGAGGCCAGAACACAAAGCTGGATACATAAATCAAAATCCACCAGGATTGGAACGGCAGCGCCAGATCAAAGGGCGTACTGAAATCATAATGTGGTCGGTTCGCGCATAGAAGCTGTGTGCCCCAATAAACGATGCAGTTCCATGCCAGACAGGAAAGCAAAGGAATGACCGCGTAAGGCGGTATGATCCTTGCGATTCCCTGTCGCTTCTGATCCGAAATTGTGTTTTCCCTTTTGTTTGCTTTGTCCATACGATTCCCCTTTTGTTTCGCGTATCTTTTATTATACTTGTTTGTCAAAGTTTTTGCAATATTTTAGCGTGAATTGTCAGATTTTCGCAAGAAATCTTAAGATTTCGCGTTCTGGAAGCAAAAAATCCCATAAGTTCTATGGGATTTTTGTCAATCATATTTTCGCCTCGAAAGCTCCTAAGTGAGACTCTTAAGAAATACCTCTTTCATGCTGCACTGCAGTGGATATCCGAGATCCTCAAAGGTCTTATCCATCGCGGCGAGCGTCATGCACAAATCCGCCTCGTTCGCGTTTTCGCCCATGTGTCCGATGCGGATGACCTTGCCGGCCAGGACATCGAAGCAGCCCGAAATCATCACATTGTATTTGTCTCTCATCGTCGAAAGGATTGCCTGGTCCGTCAAACCTTCCGGAACCTCGATGACCGTAACCGTATTGGAGTAACCGGATTGCAGATACAGGTGCAGACCTGCCTTCGTGAGCGCCTCTCTCGTCGCCGCCGCGATTTTGGCATGGCGCGCGTAAATTTCCGTATCCGCGAGCACATTGTCCACCGCCGTGCGCAGCCCCACGATATCGCTGATCGGCATGGTATATGGGAAACACTTGTCCTCATAGTACGACAGGAAATTGAGCAGGTTCGCGTAAAACGCGGCCACCGGCGTTTTGCGGTTTTGCATCACCTGCTTCGCTTTTTCGCTGACCCATACCATCGTCAGACCCGGCGGTGCGGAAAGTGCCTTCTGAGAGCCGCCGCAAAGAATATCGATACAGCTCGCGTCAAAATCTACCGCCTCGCCGAACATGCCTGCTACCGAGTCCACCACGTTCAAAATACCGTACTCCGCAAGCAGCGGACAAATCTTGGAAATATCGTTGAGCACACCGCTCGGCGTATCACAGTGAACGACCGTCGCGTACTTAAAGTCGGAATCTTTTTCGAGAAAGGCGCGCAGCGCCTCCACATCAATCGGATTGTGGTAATCAGAGGTGAACAGAACAGGCTCTCCACCGTACATGCTGACAAAATCCGCGAACCCCTTGCCGAAGATGCCGTTATCGAGTACCAACACCCGATCTCCCGCCTCTGTCAGACTCGCGCAGGCCGCTTCCAGACCCAAAATGCCTTCTCCGCCCAGAATGTACGCGCTGCCTGAGGCGTGCAGCAGGGTTTGGAGGTGATCGCAAGTCTCTTTGTAAAAATCAAAGAACGCTTCATCCAGATCCGGATTGGTCGTCACAAAGCTCCTTGCTCTTCTGACATTTTCGCGAACCTGTGTCGGTCCCGCTGTCATAATCTTATACATAACCGTTTCCTCCTTTTGCAGCTTTAGTATCTCGCCGCGATTTGCTTCAGCTTGCCTGCGAACGGAATTACAATTACGCCCGCCGTTGCGACCTGAATGATGTTTCCCGGAATCGAGCCGAGCGGAGCGACCCAGTTCCCGAAGAGGATGCCCTCGGCAAGATAGTATCCCGCGATTTTAATGATGAGCGCCGCGATGACCGCGACAGTATTGGCGATGATAGGGCGTACCTTCAATTTTTCGGAAATCAGGCCCGAAACATGGCCCATCAAGCCTACGATGATCAATGTAAACGGCGCCCATGCTGTCCAGCCTGAAATCAGATCGAACAGGCCCATGCCGATGCCGCCTGCCAGAGCGCCGGTGCGTTTACCGAAAACAAAGGCGCCTAAGAACATCGGCACATTGCCAAGGTGAATCAAGCCGCCGTTTCCCATCAGCGGAAGTCTGATATTGATAAACATCGTCGCCGCGAACGTCAGCGCAATAAAAAGCGCGTCAATGACCAGTTCCTTTGTCTTGTCCTGCGTTGAAATTGCTGCTTCTCTTTGTGTACTCATCGTTTATTCTCCTTATCCTTTTGGTTGATGCTACTATCATACCGCAAATCTATATATATGAAAATAGATAGTTTTATTTATTTTAATATATACAGTTTTCATTCTATCCGACAAGATAAGGATTATTTTTGTTTTATAGATACAGTTTTTTCTTTTTAACTTACGTACAGACAGAGAAATCGTTTTCGTCCTGCGTTTTTATGGTGTTACCGGTGTCTCCGGCTTTTTTTCGCCGTTCAGGATTTCCATAAATTCCTCGCCGGTAATGGTTTCTGTCTCATAAAGGTGTTTCGCAATTTCGTCAAGCTTTTCGCGATTCGCAAGCAGGATTTCCTTTGCTTTTTGGTGCTGCCCGCGTACCAGCTCGGAAACCTTGCGGTCGATCTTCGCCTGCGTTTCAGCGGAGCAAGACAAGGTGGTATCACCGCCCAGATATTGGTTGGTGACGGTTTCCATCGCGACCATATCGAAATCTTCATCCATACCGTAACGTGTAATCATCGCGCGCGCCAGCTTGGTTGCCTGCTCGATATCGTTGGAAGCTCCCGTTGAGATACTGCCGAACTGTACTTCCTCGGCGGCGCGGCCGCCGGTCAGTGTCGCGATCTTGTTCTCTAACTCTTCCTTTGTCATCAGATAGTGGTTGCCTTCCTCCACCTGCATGGTATAGCCCAGCGCGCCGGAGGTACGCGGAATAATCGTAATCTTCTGTACCGGCGCGGAATTGGTCTGTTTCGCCGCGACCAACGCGTGTCCCACCTCGTGGTACGCGACGGTCCACTTCTCGGAATCGGTGAGAATCGCGTTCTTCTTCTGATAACCCGCGATAACCACCTCGATGCTTTCCTCAAGATCTTCCTGCGAAACCGCTTCCCGATGATCTCTGACCGCGCGCAGCGCAGCTTCATTGATGATGTTGGCAAGCTCCGCGCCGGAAGCGCCGGAGGCCATACGCGCGACCTTCAGGTAATCAATGTGTCCATCTGTCTTGACTTTTTTTGCGTGTACCTTGAGGATATCTTCCCTTCCTTTGAGATCCGGCAGTTCTACCGGAACTCGACGGTCAAACCGTCCCGGTCTCGTCAGCGCGGGGTCGAGCGATTCCGGACGGTTGGTCGCCGCCAGAATGATAACCCCGTTATTGCCCTCAAAGCCGTCCATTTCGGTCAGCAGCTGATTGAGCGTCTGCTCCCGTTCATCATTTCCGGCAAACTGTCCGTCACGTTTCTTGCCGATCGCGTCGATTTCATCGATAAACACGATGCATGGTGCTTTTTCCTTGGCCTGCTTGAAGAGGTCGCGCACCTTGGACGCGCCCATACCGACGAACATTTCAACAAATTCCGAGCCGGACATGGAAAAGAACGGAACATTTGATTCGCCTGCGACTGCCTTAGCGAGCAAAGTCTTGCCGGTTCCCGGAGGGCCGACGAGCAAGATGCCCTTCGGCATCGACGCGCCGATCTCTTTGTAGCGATCCGGATTATGCAGATACTCGACGATTTCCGTCAGATTTTCCTTGGCCTCATCTTCGCCCGCGACATCCGAAAACTTAATGCCGTCCGACGATTTGATATAGATCTTGGCGTTGGATTTTCCCATGCCAAAGATCATTGAGTTGCCGTCCTTGCCGCCCATCATTTTTTTTGACAGATACTGTCCGAGTGCCACAAAAATCACGATCGGCAGAATCCACGTCAGCAGGATATTCGCGAGCGGCGACATCTGCTGCACAATCTGACTTGAAAACTTCGCGCCGGACTCATACAGTCTCTCGGTACGGTCGGGGTCGTCCATCAGCCCCGTCTTGTAAATTTTGCTGTTGTCTTTATTCGTAAAAATAATCTGGTTGCTCTGGATTTCAACCTGTCCGATCTTGCCCTTTTCGGTCATGGACATGAAGGTGCCGTAATCTACCTCCTCGACCTGCTGCTCCGCGATATACGGCATCGCAAAGGCGTTAAAAAGCATGAGCGCAAGTAATACGATCAAGTAGTAATAGGCCAGATTTTTCTTCGGTTTTTTCACCTCGTGCATAGGGATCCTCCTTTGTCATTTCGCGTGTTCGCGTTTGTTTCCACTCCGTCCGCAGATCGCAGCGTTTCCGGGCCCGCTTGTCGTGCGGGGAATGCGCCTCGCCAAGCATGGTATCCGGCAATTCCGACACATTGCGCGTGTTTCCGCGAACCTTGCCTTACGGCATTGCCGTATGCTAAAGACTATTATACCACCTATTTCATCGGATTTCACATCCCAAACTGATTTTTTTGTGAAAAGGCGGTGGCAATCGTGAGTTTTTTGTGACTTTCCGCAAAAAATATGATAGAATAAATGGGTATGTAACATTCATCCATGGGGTTATGGACATTGAGATGGAGATAGAGAAAACGGAGAAAATCACAGGAGGGAAAACATTGCACTTAAAGAAGGTATCACTGACACGCAATCAGCACAAATTCCTGCATGCGGCGCTTACCGTCACCTTAATGGCCGCGCTCGTTCTGCCCGCCGGCCTGTCCGGTACCCGGACCGCATCGGCACAGCAGCCCGCCGCCACAGCGAAAACAGCGACAGCAAAGGCTACCATCATGCTGACAGGAGATTTGATGTGCCATCCGACGCAACAGCAGGCCGCTTATGACGGAGAGACGTATGACTTCACACCGACTTTCCGCTATGTCAAAAAAATCTTCGCGCGGGCGGATCTGGTTGTCGGCAATTTAGAAACATTGGTAAGCAAGAGCCTGCCGCTGTCCAAAGACATCAACTATGTGCAGACAAGGCCGTATCTCAACGCGCCGGACAACTTTTTGGATGCACTGAGCTATGCCGGCTTCGACGTTCTGATTACCGCCAACAACCATGTTTGTGATGGCGGAGAAACAGGAATTCAGGAGACTTTGGACGCGCTTGACGCGCATGGATTTGCGCATACCGGCTCATTCCGAACCGAAAAAGAAAAACGTTACGTACTCGCCAAAGCTGATGACATCAAGGTCGGCATTCTCGCGTACGCAACGTATTTTAACAAAAAAGAACAATTCCTCGCGGGCGGCAAAGCAGGCTACATGCTCAACCGCGCTTCTGAGGAAGCCATTAAGGCAGATGTCAAAGCGCTCAAAAAGGCCGGCGCGGAGTACATCATCGCCTACAATCACTGCGGTACCGAATACTCGCAGGTACCTGCCGCAAGGCAGCGGCGCTACGCCAAAATGCTTGCCGGAGCCGGTGTGGATTATATCATTAACTCGCACCCGCATGTCCTGCAGCCCTTCGGCAAGGTCAAGGTAGATGACACCGTCTATCCGGTGCTCTACTCCATGGGAAATTTCGTTTCCGGCATGACAGATCACAACACCAAGGAGACCATCATTCTTTCTCTGACCCTGCAGCGTGACGAAAATGGCAAGGTATCGCTCAAAAGTCAAAGGTATTATCCTTGCTACATGCTCGATTTCTATGAAAACGAGTCTTTCGTCCTGATGCCCGAAGACAATCGCTATAATGACGGCTTCTTCGTGAAAACACCCGTCTCCCTAGCGAAGGAAATGCGCGCGCACTTTGAGCACATTCATGAGGTGGTCGGACATCTGTATTGACCGGCGCGCGGCGGTAATCTTCTTCACGGAAGACCATGCGCCGTATAAGCGATATGTGTTGCCGCGGCCATCCTCATGTTCACTGACAGCACGCAGCTGGATGAGATAAGCCTGCCCTTTTCGCAGAGACGTAAGCTCTGTGAAAAGGGTATTTTTGTTGACCGTCAGGCTCTGATATTGTTTCTTTGCGAAATCTGCTTCGGTCGCGTAGCGCAGTTCATATCGGTCCGCACCGCTGACCGGATTCCAGCTGATATCTGCGGATTCATCGCCGCTGCGTCTTACAGAAAGGCGTGTCGTTCTTTCCGGACAAATCTCAACCGTAAAGCGTAGCTTGGCAGGCTGCGAGACGCGATTGCCCGTCGTCTGCGCGTAAATATACACGCGTCCAAGTCCCTGCGGCGTAACGAGGCCGTTCTCCGAGACTGTCGCGACACCTTCGTTCCGGCTTTCCCAGGTGATGCCGGTACCGTCTCCGTCCGCGCGCGCCGAAAGCTGCAGCGGCTTGTCACTGCGTATCATCCGGTATCTCATCTTAGATGTGGTCATTTTTTGCGGTTTGCCAAGAATGGTATAAGCCGCTGTCGCAGTGCCGGTATAGTGTCCCTTGCCGGTAACCACGACCGTATACTCACCAATCTCGGTACATTCCTGTATCTCCTTGCCGTCCGCGTCTAAATACTTGACTGTGTATTCCTCCGGCGCGAGCGTTTCGGTAATAGTTTCTATCTCCGGTGATTCCGCCTCTTCTTCATCGCCTTCCTTCCCTGCCGGCGTGTCAGCAGCGTTTCCCTCGTCCACAGTTCTACTATGCGCGGCCGCAGACGCGTCCACCGCGTCAGCGTTACGCTTCTTTGTGCCAAAAGAATTCTCCGCAGCGGCGGTGCCTGATTGTTCCTCACTTACCTCCGGCGATGTTGACTGAGGCTTCTCCGACTTTGTCTGCCCTTCCACCTTTGCTTGAGGTTTCTCCGGCTTTGTCTGCGTTTCCACCTTTGCCTGAGATTCCTCCGGCTTTGTCTGCACCGATTCCTCCCGGTTTACGCCTGGCTTCGGCTTACTGACTTCCCGGGTATAGGTATAAGTGACCGCAAGCACCTTCGGTGTCTGTGCCTGTCCGCTGCAAACCGCCAAATAGCGATCCAACTTGACAACGCAATTCTCCATCCTGCGCGGCGTGTTGTCCGCCTGCGCAGCAGCGTCCTGCATCCCTGTGTCCACCATCTGCACACCTGCGGCAGCGCTCTTCCGCAATGCTCCCGCGCCCACCGCAGTCTCGGCAAAGGCGCTGCACGTCATACCAAACGAAAGCAGCAGAGCCAGCAGCCCTGCCGCAGCTTTTCTCCATCTATGCTGTGTCTTTTGCTTGTTCATTTTCATCCAATTACCCCTGTAAAAGGCGGCCGATGGGCCGCCCGTCATGTTTTAATTTGTGTTTTTATTTAGGTCTTGCTTCGTATTTCTGTTTCTTGCAGCTTTACAATTTCTCAATCTCCGCAAGCGTAAGCCCCGTTATTTTTGCAATAACATCTGCGGCGATATGTTCTTTCTGCATGCCTTTAGCAATATCAAATGCAGCCTTGCGCTCACCGGATTTCTCGCCTTTGCTGAAACCGGATTTCTCGCCTTTGCTGAAACCGGATTTCTCGCCGTCTTTTACGCCGGCGTCGTAGCCGTCCAGTCTCGA
>URWB01000072.1 GCA_900551415.1 uncultured Eubacteriales bacterium | reverse complement strand
CCACCTTCTCCGCCTGCTTCGGTCAGGCCTTCCTGGAGCTGCACCCCTTTGTTAAATCACCTTAACATAAATAAATATAGAATGCAAATTATTAAAAAACTTTTTTAAAGGGCAAAATAAAAAGAAAAACATATTTCAAAGCCTCAAAATACATTTTTCTTTGGTGTATCATATAATGAAAAACATTTTTAGTAAAAATAATAATTTTACACATTTTTTACACAAATATATAAACATTAAAATAATTTATTAGTTAAAGACTTATGTATAAGGCTTTAACTAACACTCTAAGACCTAGGCTTAGAGTGCACTTAAATTAACTAGCAAGCCTACTTTCTCCAGTTTTATAATCTATAATAATACCATCTTCAATATTGTAAACAAATACATTAAACATAATTCCCTTACCAGAATCTTCAACAGAATAAGCCTCCATTTGAACACCAGTAGCCAGTAGGTTATCACCTTCAAAAACAGGAGTGACTCTATATAAGACATGATTAGAAGTCTTTTTTATATAATCGGCGACCATATTCTCAAACGGAAGCATACCTTTTGTATTCAGATATCGCGTTCCCGTTATCAGATTTTTCTCGTTTGCGTTTTCCGCGGTCAACTGATACCCTATCAAGTGACAGCGGTTATAAAGATATTTCGTGCTGATCAGATCATCATAGCGCGCGGTCTGCCAGCCGCTCGGACGAATCATGCCGATGCTGCCGCGCTTTTCGGTCGGCATCAGCTCCCTGCAGATATTTGCGTAAGCCGTACCGCAGCGCCCCAGATCATCCAGGTCGCTATAGTCTTCAAACGCTTCCGTCGTCAGATCAGTCTCGTCAAAATCCGGACGATTATGATTTAGTTTGACAACAGCCTCACCGTTGTATACCGGAATCTCGATGACTTCTCCCTGCGCGCCGTTCTTTGCCGGAATTTGAATCCAATCCGGCGACCCGCTTCCCGCGCTTGGCTGCAGCCATTCGTAAATCGGCGTCGAGGCGAAAAACTGTTTGAATTCCTGCCCGACAAGCCCCTGTCCGCCGCCGGCGCTGCTGTCGATACCCCATGCGCCTGCTGCCGTACAAAGCACGACAGCCGCCATCGTCGCGGCTAACTTACCGCCGCGCTTCGTTCTCCTGCCGCTGCCGCTCCGTCTTGTCCTCCTGCCGTGCCACACGCTTTCATCCGGTCCTCCTGTTTTTTCCCCCTGCTGATCCGCCTTTCTGCCTCGCATCCTCCATGCACCCCTTTGTTTTTGATTCTATCGCCGCGCTTATTCCTAATTTCAGAGGAAGTATTTTGCGCGTAAAACTATCTTACCATAATTCCGCATTTCTGTCATCAAGAAGCCGCCTTTTCTTTTCGAGGGACAAAAGTTTGCATCACGAAATCTGAGATTCTTATGCGTACATGGCGCTCATGCATGCGTGTCGCTTTGCAAAGTGCTTTTATCGTGATTCCGAAAATACCGCAGACGCATCATGTATGCCGGGATTCTACGCGTACATGACGTAAGCAGATGCGCGTCGCTTCGCAAGATTCTGAAAGATCCTGTAACAGATCCCAAAAAGATCGCCGTCCCACTACCTACAAAAAAAGACACCGCTGCCTTTCGATATCGGTAAGACAACGGTGCTTCACACAGCCAGCTTGCGGCTGTGCATTTTTTTGCGAAGCACTTTTGTTCAAATGTCGGAACAATCGTGCTGTATGTCGGAACAATCGGGCTGTATGTCGGAACAATCGGGCTGTGTCAGCTCCGGCGCTGCAAAGCAAGGCACCTTCGCGACTCGCGAAAGCGTTTCAATTTTTTAAGGCAAGCGCCTTCGTGCCGGATGTCATCTGTCAAGGAACACCGGCAAAGAAAAGGGACAAAGAAAATGGAGAAAGAAAAGTGCTAAACAAGTGAAAGTTCCCATTTCCGCGGAGTTTGAGCAAAAAGATGTAATGCTTCACCTGTTTTCTCAGGGATGTCCATGAATTTCCAGATAAAAAATAGGAAGTTTTCCACACCGCATCTCTGAAATTGTGTCGCAAAACAAATTTCATAGCATTTAATTGTCACTTTCAACAAGCAACAGCGATTTTGTAGCTACAGCCTCTGTGGCAAAGCCAACCGCGTTACATCTTTAGAGCGTTTTTACCACAAAAAGCGGCGCTGGGCATGCAACCTTGAACGAAAAGGTGTAGGGGTTACATCTTTAGCGCCCGCTTACCCCAAAAAGCGGCGTGAAAGTGTCAGGTATTAGCAGAGTTTGGCAGGAGAGCGCAGGAGGCTTCTAAACCGCGGATTTCAGCGGCAGATAGACCTTGATCGCCGTTCCCTCGCCCGGCGTGCTGTCCAGCTCGATCCTGCCGCCCAGGTCCTGCACTGCATGCTTGACGATCGAAAGTCCCAGTCCGGTACCGCCGGACTCCTTCGAGTGGCTCTTATCCACGCGATAAAAACGCTCAAAGACGCGTTCCTGATGCTCCGGCGGGATGCCGATGCCCGTATCCTTGACAGCCAGTACGGCTTCCTCCCCCACGCGACTGACAGACACCATCACCTGACCGCCTTCCCGATTATACTTGATCGCGTTATCGCAGAGATTATAGCAGATCTCCGCGAGCAGGCGCTTGACGCTGCAAAGTCCAAACGGCTCACCGCTGAAGGTCAAACTGATCTTTCTCTGATCCGCCGCGTCCGCCAAAGACTCCGTCACCTCACGCGCGATTTCCGTCAAATCACAGACCTCAAACGGCAGCTCACTGCCTTCATCGAGCTGCGACAGGCGAATGATGTCCTCGATTAACGTTACCAGCCGCGCCGCTTCGGTGCGGATATGCCCAACGAAACGCGGCAGATCTTTTTCTGTTACCAGACCATTTTCAATCAGCTCCGCGCTGCCCATGATCGACTGCAGCGGCGTCTTCAGCTCATGTGAAACATTCGCCGTAAACTCCCGGCGGCTCTGCTCGGCCCGCGCGTTCTCCGTCACGTCAAAGACCAGAATGACCGCGCCGATGACCGCGCCGCCGGAACTAATCGCGCTGATATCCAGCTGATAGGTTCGCTCCCCGCGCGGAAGCTGAATCTTGCTGCTGCCCTTCGCGAAAGCCTCCGCGATTGCCGCGTTGACCTCCGGACTGCGTTCCACAGCCAAAAAGTCCTCTCCCACACAGCGTTCGTCCGTTTCAAACAGCCGCTGCGCCATCGGATTGATGCTGAGCACCTGACTCCGCTCATTGAGCAGGATCAGCCCCTCCTTCATGCTGCCGGTGACCTGTGTGAACTCATCGTTTCCGCGTTGCAGCTTGGCAAGCTGCAAATCGATCTGGCGCCGCTGCTGATTGATTCTGCCAAGAAGCGGCGCCAGCTCCTCATAAGTATCGTTTTCCAGCGGGTGCTCCAAATCCAGATTTTCCAAAGGCGCGACCACCCACCTCGCGATCCGCTTGGATAAAAGCGCCGACAGCGCCAGTGCCACGATCAACACCAGGACGATTGGCTGCAGCATTCCAAGCAGCAGTACACCGGAAGTTGCCCGGCTGACCGAAATACGCAGCACGCTGCCGTCCGCAAGCCGCTGTGCCCGGTACAGCGTCTTTTCCATCAGTGTGGAAGAATAACGGGAGCTCTCCCCGAATCCGTTCTTGATCGCCTGTTGGAATTCCTCACGATCCGCGTGATTTTCCATGCTGCTGCCGTCTGCTTTCGTGTCATACAACACATTCCCCTGCGCGTCAATCCAAGTCAGCCGGAAGGTCTTTGATTCCAGATTCAGATCGTCCAAATAAGCTTGTCCGCTTTCCTCGATCGCTGCCGCAGCCAGCGTCAACTCATCCTGCATCTGCTTTTCCTGCAGACCGTCGAAATAGTCATATAAACAACCCAAAATGATGATCAGACTGGCAAGCAGAACCGCACCAGCCGCGACCATCATCGCTTGAAATATTTTTTTCCTCATGCTTGTACCTCCAGACGGTAGCCGACTCCGCGCACCGTTTCAATGAGGCTTCCATAAGCACCCAGCTTTTGCCGCAGCGTACGGATATGCACATCGACAGTGCGGGTTTCTCCCATATAATCGATGCCCCAGATTTCGTTAAAGAGCTGGTCGCGCGTGAACGCGATGCCCGGATGGGACAGAAACAGTTTCAAAAGTTCAAATTCCTTGAGCGTCAGTGTCACACGCTCGCCATCGGCAGTGACCGTATATTCATCCAGATTGATGACCAGACCGCCCGCCTTGCGTACATGCTGCACCTGTGCCGGCTTATAGCGCCGCAGGATCGCCTTGATCCGAGACACCATCTCCATCATGCCGAACGGTTTGACCAGATAGTCATCCGCGCCCAGATCCAAGCTCTGAATTTTATCGTATTCCATGCCCTTGGCGGTCGCCATGATGATCGGAATCTCCGCTGTCGCGGGATTTCCGCGCAGAAACTGCAGCAGCTCCACGCCGCTTTCTCCGGGAAGCATGACGTCCAGGACCACCAGGTCCGGCTCCTCAGTTTCCAAAGCCGTGCGAAATGCCGCTCCATCCGCGAAGCCGCGCGCCTCAAAGCCCGTAGAATGAAGCGTGTATACCTCAATATCCCGAATGCTGCTGTCATCCTCTACGCACCAGATTTTCATTGCTCTTCCTCCTTGTGGATCCCCGTCACCGCGAAAACTACCCATTCGGCAATGTTCACCGCATGGTCTCCGATGCGCTCAAAATACTTGGCGATCATCAAAAGATCCAGCGCGTATTCCCCGTCCTGTGGATTTTGGGTGATCATCGTGATTAAATCGTTTTTAACCTTTTCAAAGAAATCGTCTACCACATCATCGTAAGCGATTACACGCTCCGCCAGCTCCGTATCCTTACGGACAAAGGCGGACACGCTGTCTGTCACCATTTTGATCGTTGCTGCCGCCATCTTGTCGATGTCACCGCAGGCCTGTCCGGAGCGCCCTTTCAGAAACGGAATGATCTCGCAGATATCCTCTGCCTGATCGCCGATGCGCTCCATATCTGTAATCATCTTCAGCGCCGCCGAGATCTGCCGAAGATCTCTGGCCACCGGCTGCTGCTGCAAAAGCAGCTTTAAGCATAAACTCTCGATATCACGCTCCATACGGTCGATCTCCGCGTCCATCGGCTTGACCTTCTGCACCTGTTCCGCGCGCCCTTCTGTCAGCGCTGCCGCCGCCAGACGGATGACTTCCTCGCACTGCGCGCCCATTTCAATCAGCTTCTTGTTCAAAAGCTGCAGTTCCTCGTCAAATCTGCGTCTCATATCAACCAAACCTCCCTGTGATGTAGTCTTCGGTTCGTTTTTCCCGCGGCTGCGAGAACATTTTCTCTGTGTTACCGTATTCGACCAGCTCACCGAGCAGGAAAAAGGCAGTCTGATCTGAGATACGCACAGCCTGCTGCA
This sequence comes from uncultured Eubacteriales bacterium, assembly GCA_900551415.1. Classification (GTDB taxonomy): domain Bacteria; phylum Bacillota; class Clostridia; order Peptostreptococcales; family Anaerovoracaceae; genus CAG-238. The sequence goes on along the minus strand of URWB01000072.1, from coordinate 6,739 downwards.
TGTTGTGGGTTACGATAACTATAGTGTACCTATCTTTGAGCTGAATTGCAAGTTCTTCTATCTTGGAAGTCGAAATCGGGTCCAGCGCACTCGTCGGTTCGTCCATCAGAAGCACCTCCGGCTGTACCGCCAGCGCCCGCGCGATACAGAGCCGCTGCTGCTGTCCGCCGGAAAGTCCCAACGCCGATTTTTTGAGACGATCCTTCACCTCATCCCAAATTGCCGCGTCACGCAGCGAACGCTCCACGATATCGTCCAGCTTCGCCTTGGCGCGAATTCCATGTGTACGCGGTCCGTAAGCGATGTTGTCATAAACGCTCATCGGAAACGGATTCGGTTTTTGGAAGACCATGCCGATCTCCTTACGCAGCTCGTTGACATCCACAGACGGATCGAAGATCTCACGCCCCTTGTAACGAATGTCCCCGGTGATCTTCACGCCCGGAATCAGATCGTTCATGCGGTTCAGCGTTTTGAGAAACGTGGACTTACCGCAGCCGGACGGTCCGATCAGTGCCGTAATGCTCTTTGCGGGGATGTCAATATTGATATTTTTGAGTGCCTGCGCACTGCCGTACCACAGACACATATCTTTTACGGTGATGATATCGCTCATTTTTTACACCTCTCTCCTCTTTTTGTAGTATTTTCCGACCAGCGTTGCTGACAGATTGATCAGCAGCGCCAGCATCATCAGAATCGAGGCAATCGCGAAAGCCACCTCGAACTCGCCCTGTTCTTTGGCGTAAACATAGAGCGCTACCGTCAGCGTCGCGCCGGACTCGCCTAAACCATCGATCAGATTGTAAGCGTCATGCGCGAAGCCCGCCGTATACAAAAGCGCCGCCGTTTCTCCGAGAATCCGTCCGACCGCCAAAATACAGCCGGTGATGATGCCATCCACACAGCCCGGAAATACCACAGTCCGGATCACGCGCCACTTGCCCGCACCCAAACCGAACGCGCCCTCTCGATAGGACTGCGGCACGGTCTTGAGACTTTCCTGCGTGGTACGCATGATGGTCGGCAGATTCATGATGACCAGGGTCAGACTGCCCGCTTTCAGACAGGTTCCCATGCCCCAAAACTCACAAAAGAACATCATCCCCACCAGACCATAGATGATGGAAGGTATCCCTGAAAGCGTCTCCGCCGCGTATTCAATGACCGCCACCAGCTTCTTGTTCTGTGCGTATTCTGTCAGATAAATCGCCGCGCCCACGCCAAGCGGCAGCACGACAACCAAGGTTGCCAACACGATATAGATTGTATTCAAAATATCGGGATAAATACCGATTTTGTCCGCCAGGTAGCTCGGCTCCGTCGTCAGAAGCTCCCACGAAAGGTTCGGCAGTCCCTTGTACATGACATAAATAATCAGGAACGCCACCAGCGCGCAGGTCAGCACCGCCGAAACCGCCATCAGCGTTTTCATCAGCCCGATATATCGTTTTCTCTCTTTAGAAAATGTTTTCGTCTGCATTTCATCTCCTCCTTACGCTTTCCCGCTGCCCGCTAACGCTCTTTGCTGCGCTTGAGGAAAAAGTTCAGTGTCGCGTTGATCAGCATGATGAAGAGGAACAGCACCAGCGCGATGGAAAACAGCGCCTGTCGCTGCAGTCCCGCACCCGCGTAGGACATCTCGCTCGCCACCGCCGTCGTCAGGAACCGCACGCTCTCAAACAGATGCGGCATGTTCGCCACGTTGCCCGATACCATCATCACTGCCATCGCTTCGCCGATCGCGCGGCCGACACCCAGCACGACGGCTGCCGCGATACCGCTTCTGGCCGCCGGAACCGAAACCTTGAACCAGGTTTCCGTCGGCGTCGCTCCAAGCGCCAAAGACGCGTCCTCATATTCCTTCGGTACCGCTTCCAAACCGGTGATAGAAACCTTGATGATGGACGGCAAAATCATGATCGCCAATACAATGATGGCAGCCAGCAAGCTGGAGCCATCCGGTACATGGAAGATGTTTCGGATGCCCGGCACCAGGATCAACATGCCGACCAAGCCGTAAACGACGGACGGAATGCCTGCCAAAAGGTTCACCGCTTCCTCTACGATGCCGCGCAGCTTCGGCGGCGCTTCCTTCGCCAGATAAACCGCCGTAAAGAAACCGACCGGCACACCGATCAGGATCGCGCCCGCCGTACCGTAAACACTGGTCAAAATGAACGGCAGGATGCCGAACTTCGCATCCTGATTGGTCGATGCCCACACCTTGCCAAAGAGGAAGTCCACAAGACCGATCTCGCGGATCGCGGGAATCCCCGCGATGATCAGATATACCGTGATCATCAGCACGCAGCCGACGGTTACCAACCCCAGCACCAAAAAGATGCCGTGAATCACCGTCTCGAAGCGCCGCTTGCGCTGCGCTTCGCGCAGCTGCTGCTGTTCTGTTTTATGTAATTTGCTTGTTGCTTTCATATGCTTACCTTTCTCACACACGTTCACGAATCGTTGCTCGCTTTGCTTGCACGACCGCTTCGCATAGATATGATTCCCGGGCGGTCTGCCGGATTTCGCGCAGCCGGACTTGCGCATAGCAGGAAACCGCGGTCACTCCTTACGGAGCGCCGCAGCCCTGTCATCGAATTAGTTTGCGGATACTGCGCCTGCTGCGGAGATGACCTCTGCGGCGTCCGCGGATGTCGCGTAGTCAAAGAACTTCTGCGCGGTATCGGAAAGCTCTGTACCTTCCTTGGTTACCAGTACGAACGGACGCTGTACTTTGTAAGTGCCGTCCTTTACGGTCGCTTCACTTGCTGTTACGCCGTCAACAGATACAGCCTTTACGGTATCCTTGAGTGCTGCCAGAGAAGCATAACCGATCGCGTCCGGATTCTGAGAAACCGTTGCGATGACATCGCCTGTGGAAGTTAACTCCTGACGATACTTGCAAGCCTCTTCGGTTCCGGTGATGGATTCAAATCCGTCTCTTGTGCCGCTTCCGGCCTCACGACCGATCAGAACGATTTCCGCGTCATTGCCGCCGACTTCTTTCCAGTTGGTGATTTCGCCGGTGTAAATCTTCGCGATCTGCTCAAGGCTTAAATCCGTTACCGGATTCTCCGGATTCACGATGATGGCGATACCATCGTAAGCCAGAATGGTTTCCTGCAGACCCTGAGACTTTTCTTCCTCCTTCAGGCTTCTGCTGGAAAGGCCGATGTCGCAGCGTCCTTCGGAAACTGCTGTGATGCCGGAACCGGAACCGGTCGGATTGTAAGTAACGGTTGTGCCTTCATTCGCCGCTTCAAACGCTTCCGCAAGGCTGCCGATCACCTTTTCCATCGAAGTGGAGCCGTCAGTGGAAACGGTGCCGCCCGCAGCGCCGTCGCTGTCAGCCGCGCCGCCATCCTTGCTGCCGCAGCCGGTGAATACCATCATGGTAAGCAATAAAATCAATGCCATACTTCCTAACTTTTTCATTTTGTAATCTCCTTTTTCCTATTACATTTTTTTTATCTCTTTTGTACAAGACTATCATACCGCCCCCATGTAAAAAGAAAAAGAAGCCTTTTGTTAAATCAAAGTAAAACCCGCAAAGATGCGGGCTTTCATTATGATTTAGACAAAAAAAGCCTGCGCTGCTTTCACTGCAGTGCAGACTTTTATCATTTTGCTTTCTAATCTTCCTCCGCCGGTGCCTCGAACGGCGTCGGATTGGAATTATGGAATTCTTCCTGAATAGCCGGCAGAAGCTGCGGATCGCAGAGAATGTCGGCAGCGGTCAAAGCCATAGCCTCTGCACAACGTGTCAGATAGTCTGCCGCACAAGGCTTCTGCGTCGCGTCCGCAAACTCGCGGCTGTGCAGCGCGCCGCCGCTGCAAGGCAGATGCACCCACGGATGAATGCTCGGAATCACCTGGCTGATATCGCCCATGTCCGTCGAGCCTTTCATATCCCGGAACGCAAGATCCGTCTCGCCGCTCTCTTCCAGATGTTGCGCAAACAGCTTGCTCATAATCTGATTGGAAAGCATTGCCGCATTGTTCGTTTCGATCGGACGGATCTCCACTTTGCATCCGGTCATTCGCGCCGCCGCTTCAGCACAGTCCACCATCATCTTCTTCAACGCGTGGATGCTCTGCATATCCCATGCGCGGTTCAGATAGTGCAGACTCGTGAAGTCCGGGATCACGCTCGCCTTTTTTCCAGTCTCCAGAATCACACCATGCACATTCGTCTCCGGATAATACTGCTTCTGGATATTGACCATCTGATAAAACGCGCACGCCGCGTCCAACGCGTTAATGCCATCCTCCGGCGCCAGTCCGGCATGCGAGGACTTTCCGATAAAATCAATCTCCACTGACTCGATTGCCAGTGTACGCCCGCCAATTGCGGTCTGATCCGGCGTCGGGTGTACCATCATCGCCACATCAGCTTCATCAAAAGCGCCTTTGCTCACCAACAGCGTTTTAGACTGTATGTTTTCTTCTCCCGGCGTGCCATAGACGATTGCCTTGCCTCCGATTTCATCAAGTACAGATGCCAACCCGTAGGCCGCGCCCATCGAAGCTGTGCAAATCAAATTATGACCACAGCCGTGTCCGATCTCCGGCAGTGCGTCATACTCCGCGAAAAACCCGATGACCGGACCGGGCTTGCCGGAATCACGTACAGCACGAAAGGCGAATGGCATCTTCCAGTAGTCGCGGTCCACACGGAAACCATGCGTTTCCAGCCACGCCACAAGCAGCTTGGAGGTTTGCTTCTCTGCTCCGCCGATCTCCGGATTTTCATACAGTCCCTTTGCGATTTCCAACAGCTCCGGCAAAACTGCCTCAATTGCCTGGCTGATCTTTTCTTTCAGTTCCTGTTTCATAATTTCACCTTATAGTCCGTATGCGCCATCAGCCGGTACAGCACCTCGCCGTCGATGTTGCCGCCGGAGAGTACCAGCGCGATGTTCCTACCACCGATCCGCTCCCGGTAGTCCATGACAGCCGCGACCGTTGTGCAGCTGCCCGCCTCGACGATATACTTTTCCTCACGTGCCATGAAGCTGACCGCCTTGGCGATCGTTTCTTCTGAAACTGCGATAAAATCATCAACATAGTCCTTGGCCACCGCGTAGCTGAGCGCGCCGATGCCGCCGATCAGCGAATCGCAGAGCGAATCTTCGCAAGGATATTCCTCGTAGAAAACGCCGTCCTCATAAGACTTGATCATCGCCGGGCAAGCCTCTGTCTGCACGCCGACGATCCGTATCGACGGCTTGATCGCCTTGGCCGCGACCGCGATGCCGGTGATCAGACCACCGCCGCCGATCGGCACGACGATTGTGTCCAGATCCGGATTCTGCTCTAAAAGCTCGATTGCTATCGTGCCCTGCCCGCCGTAGATCTTCGGATCGTCATAATAGGCATCGATGTAGGTCATGCCGTGTTCCTCGATATACGCCATGCCGCGCGCATGTGCTTCATCATAGTTTTTGCCCATCAGCATGACTTCCGCGCCGAAATATTTGATCTTGTCGACCTTGCTCTTCGGCGTGGTCTCTGGTACGATGATCTTCGCGTTTTCAATTCCCAAAAGCGACGCCGCGTAGCTGACGGAGCTGCCGTGGTTGCCGGAAGAGATCGTTGCCACGCCTTTTTGCTTTTCCTCGTCGGTCAGCGTCATCATCTTGTTCAGCGCCCCGCGGATCTTAAAGCTCTTGGCGCGCTGGCAGGATTCCAGCTTGAAAAAATAGTTTCGTATCTCGTCGCCCAGATAGAACGACTGCTCCAGCGGCGTCTTGCGGATATATGGACGGATTCGTTCATAGGCCTGTTTGACTTCTTCATAACTAAAACTCATGGGTGTTCTCCTTTCCCTTTTCAACATGCGCGTTTAAAGTACCGCGTCACTGCCCAGATTTTTTTCCTGTGCCAAATCCAGCGCAGCCTTGCCCGCCGCGATATCCAAAAGCGCCATACCGGTCGCGTCATAGATCGTAATCTGCGCGTCCGAAGTCCTGCCCTGTACCTTTTGCAGAATCAGATCACCGATCTCGCCGGCGATGTCTTCGCGGCTAATGATTCCTTTTTTGAGTGGAATTTCCGTTTCACCGGCTTCCACGCAGTGCACCATATCGTCCACGAAGATGACTGCGCCGCGATAGATTTCCGGATCGATCTCTTCCTTACCCTCGGCATCCGCGCCGATACAGGACAGGTGTGTGCCCGGACGTACCCATTCCTTGCGGATCACCGGCGCTTTGGACGGCGTCACCGTGATGATCACATCTGCCTGCGGTACTGCTTCTTCCAGCTTGCTGTTGGCTTCCAGGGTCACGCCGGACGCGTCGATGCCGAATTCCTCCGCCAGACGCTTCGGCAGTGCTTCTATGAAACGCTCCGCGTTCTGCGGATCCAGCATATCGGCAACCAGTATTTTTTTGAGACCCGGGAAAAGTGTCAGCATGGCTGCGATCTGGAAAGCCGCCTGATTCCCCGCGCCCAGTACGAATAAGGTCTCAGATTCCGGCCGTGCCAGATACTTTGCGCCGATCGCCCCTGCCGCTCCGGTTCTAAGGCCCGTGATGTAGCCGCCGTCGAGGATCCCGATCGGCAGACCGTTGGTCGCGTCAAAGACCACGATCACCCCAACAAGATCCGGCAGTCCCTTTTCCTTGTTCGCGCCGAACCAGGACACAGTCTTGTGCCCGAAGATCTTCGCACCTTTTAAATACCCTGACTTGATATCCATATCCGCGTGCCCCGGATCAAATTCATAGAA
>URWB01000071.1 GCA_900551415.1 uncultured Eubacteriales bacterium | reverse complement strand
TGGATGTCAAAAAGACCAACAAGGGCCCGCAGGTATTCCTTTCCCGCTCCCATCCTGGACTGGTCAAGCGCCTGTTTGAACTGGAGGTACCGGAGATTGAGGACGGAACCGTTGAGATCAAGGGTATCGCCAGAGAAGCCGGCTCCAGAACCAAGATGGCGGTTTATACGGAATTCGAGAACGTCGATCCGGTCGGCGCCTGTGTCGGTACGCGCGGCGCGCGTGTGCAGGCCATCGTTGACGAGCTGCACGGAGAAAAAATCGACATCATCGCATGGAGCGAGGATCCGCAGGAATTGATCGCCAGCGTACTCAGCCCGGCCAAGGTCGAAAAAGTGCTTCCGGCGGAGGACGGCGAAAAGGCGGCGACGGTCGTGGTACCGGACTATCAGCTTTCTCTTGCGATCGGCAAGGAAGGTCAGAACGTCAGACTGGCAGCTAAGGTCAGCGGCTGGAAGATCGACATCAAGAGCCATTCACAGTTCCTCGCGGCACAGGAGAGCGCGGCCGACATTGTAGAGCTTGACGAGGATGACGTGGACGCTATGGAGGACTATCGCGCTGAATCGGAAACGACAGAATCAGCGGAGATGGCAGAACCGGCTGCTCCTGCGGAAACCGCGGATGCGGAAGCGCTTACGGAAACCTGCGCAGCCGAGCCGCAGGCAGAAGAGATCACTTTCGTGGAGGAATGATTTTGAAAGAACGAAAAGTACCCATGAGAAAATGCGTCGGCTGCATGCAGTCGAAGGAGAAACAGACGCTCACGCGGATCGCGCTTTATGAAGGCCAAATCTGTGTGGACCCGAGCGGCAGAGCCAAGGGCAGAGGCGTGTATCTCTGCAAGAACAGTCCGGATTGTTTGGAAAAAGCGGATAAACGCCGCGCACTGGAACGTGCCTTTTCGATGACAATCGCGCCGGAGGTCAAACAGGAGATTTTCGCGCGTATCGCGGAGCTGGACGATTTGGAGCCTGCGAGCGATGACGGTTCGGGAAAGGGGCAGGACGCATGAGATCGAAGGTGATGAGTTACCTCGGCTTTGCGGCCAAGGCAGGCAAGATTGTGAACGGGTACAATACCTGCATGTTCATGATGGAGAAGAAAAAAGTAAAACTTGTCATTCTCGCGAACGATCTTGCGGAAAACTCGATCAAAAAAATGATATCGCTGGCGGGCAGATATCGCGTGCCGTACCGTATATTCGGCACGATGGAGGACCTTTCACACATGACAGGAACTGTGAGGAAGGGCATCTTCGCTATCACAGATACAAATTTCGCAGAGGTTATTTTGAAAGAAATTGATGATATGCAATCGTCAGAGAAGGAGGTGTTCTGATGGCAAAGGAAAGTAAAACACAGGAGACGACAATCGTAAAGGCGACACCAAAAAAGGTCGACGGCCAAAAGGACGAACAACCGAGAGGTACCGTAAAAGCGGCAAGTATTTCCCAGGTGAGAACGCTGGGCGCGAATAAACAGGTAAAACATCAGGCAGCGCAGCAGGAGAGACCGGCACACAGACCGCCGATTGGAACTCCGGTTGTCAACAAGGAGTTAGAGAACCGCGCAAAACCGCCGATCGGCAAACCGATGGGTAAACCGGTCGTGCCGAAAGAGGTAGCGGAACGCGGGAATAAGGATGCCGCGGCGGAAACGGCGCCGAAAACAGAAACAGCACCGGCAACGCCGGTAGCGGAGAAACCAAAGGTTCCCGCAGAAGAAGTGCATGCTGCGCAGGCACCGGCGCCGAAGGCAGCCGCAGCGGAAGCCGCACCGAAAGCAGAGGCTCCGGCGCAGACCGCAAAGGAAGAAGCGAAACCGCAAGCTGCGGCCGCGAAGAAAGACACTGCGCCAAAGGCGGAGTACGCGCCGCGTGAAAATCGCGAGCAAAGACCGCAGCGCCAGGCAGACCGAGAGGCAAGACCTCCGCGTGACGGACAGAGAGATTACCGCAGAGACAATCGAGACAGCCGCGACGGACAGGGCGGAGACCGCGGCGGCAGAGGATCGCGCGACGGACAAAGAGATTTTCGCAGAGACAGCCGAGACGGACAGAGCGGCGATCGCGGCGGCAGAGGCACCCGCGACGGACAGAGAGATTACCGCAGGGATAGCCGTGATGGACAGCAGGGCGGTCAAGGCGGAAGAACGCAGGGCGGCAGAGGCGGCCAGGGCCAAGGCGGTCAGGGCAGAGGCACCCGTCAGGGCGGCGGTCGTGACGAGCGCCCGTCACTTTCCAAGATGGAAACGAAACCGACGCAGAAGAATGTCGAAAAACGCGTTCATCCGGATAAAGAAAGAAACAAATTCGCCAAGTTGGATAACGGCGGCAGCCAGGGCAAGAAGAATAAAGAGAGAATCCAACAGCGTTCCCTGGAGAAGCAGGCAAAACCGAAGAAGCACAACAGACCGAAGCCGGTCGTAGAGGAAGAAGAGGATATTCTGGAAGATCTTCCAACCGGAACTGTCGCGATTACCGCGCCGATCACCGTTGCCGGCTTCTGTGAACAGGTCGGGGTATCCACATCCAAGGTCATCATGGCGCTGATGAAGATGGGTATCATGGCTAATATCAACCAAAGTATCGACGAGGATACCATTATGATTCTGGCGGACGATCTGGGCATCAGCGTCGTCGTTGCCAAGGTCGAAGAAGAAGAGGAAGAAGAAGGTCTGGAGCTCTTTGAGGATAAAGAGGAAGATCTCAAGCCGAGAGCACCGATCATCACCGTCATGGGACACGTTGACCATGGTAAGACCTCCCTGCTCGACGCGATTCGTAAGACCAACGTCACCGCCTCCGAGTCCGGCGGCATCACGCAGCATATCGGCGCGTCCGAGGTTATGATCAACGGACAGAAGATCGTATTCCTCGATACACCGGGACACGAGGCATTCACCGCAATGCGTGCCCGTGGCGCGCATATCACCGATATCGCGGTACTGGTTGTCGCGGCAGACGACGGCGTGATGCCGCAGACCATCGAGTCCATCAGCCACGCGAAGGCAGCAGGCGTTCCAATCATCGTTGCCATCAACAAGATGGATAAACCGAGCGCCAATCCGGACCGCGTGAAACAGGAACTGACCGAGCACGGCCTTTTGGTCGAGGACTGGGGCGGAGATGTCATCTGCGTGCCGGTATCCGCCAAGACAGGAGAAGGCATTGTCAATCTGCTGGAAATGATCTTGCTGCAGGCTGAGGTTTTGGAGCTTCGCGCGAACCCGAACCGTCTGGCGATGGGTTCCGTCATCGAAGCGAGACTCGACAAGAACAAGGGTCCGGTCGCGACCCTGCTGGTCACCAACGGAACGCTCAAGAGCGGCATGTCGGTTGTCGCGGGTACCTGCTCCGGCAGAATCCGTCTGATGACAGACTTCAAGGGCAAGGAAATCAAAAAAGCAGGACCTGCCACCGCGGTCGAGATTCTCGGACTTTCGGAAGTACCGGAAGCCGGCGACGAATTCAACGCGGTCAAACAGGATAAGATCGCGAAGGAAATCGCCGAAAACAGAAAACAGAAGCTCAGAGAAGAGATCCTCGCCAGAAACGCGAGCACCACGCTCGAACAGCTTTTCAGCCAGATTCAGGAGGGCGAAGTCAAGGACCTCAATCTCATCATCAAGGGCGACGTACAGGGCTCCATCGGCGCAATCGTATCTTCTCTGGAAAAACTGAACAACGAAAATGTACGCGTCAAGGTCATCCATACCGGCGTCGGCACCATTACGGAATCCGACGTTATGCTAGCAGGAACGACCGGCTCCATCATCATCGGTTTCAACGTCAGACCGACAACGGCGGTGCAGACTTTCGCGGACAGAGAAAATATCCAGATCCGCTTATACCGTGTCATCTACGATATTCTCAACGATGTGGAGGACGCGATGAAGGGTATGCTCGATCCGGAATTCAAGGAGGAAGTACTCGGCAAGGCAGAAGTCAGAAACACCTTCAAGGTACCGAATGTCGGCATCATCGCCGGCGCCTACGTGCAGGAAGGCAAGGTGCTCCGAAACGCGGAGGTCCGCTTAGTGCGTGACGGAATCGTCATCCACGAGGGCACGATTTCCTCACTTAAGCGTTTCAAGGACGACGCAAAAGAAGTCGCGCAGGGCTACGAATGCGGTATCGGTATCGAAAACTACAACGATATCAAGGAAGGCGATGTCATCGAATGCTTCCACATGGTTGAAGTGGAAAGAAAGTAGGGGCAGGCTCCCATGGCTGCCTGCCGCCTGCTGACAGAAAGGACAGAAAATGGGAAAAGGTTATAGACAGGGCAGACTGGGCGAGGAGATCCGCCGTATTCTCAGTGAAATGCTGATTAACGGAATCAAGGACCCTCGTCTGGCAGGCAAGATCCTCAGCGTTTCCGGCGTCAGCGTGACACGCGATGGCAGCTACGCGACCTGCTATCTGTCTCTGCTGGCAGACACGCAGGACGCGGAGGCAAAGAAGCAGGCTGAGGACGAGGTGCTCGCAGGACTGGCGAGCGCCAAGGGCGTCATCAAAAAGGAAATATCCAAACAAGTGAAGGTACGCCATATACCGGAGTTGATCTTCAAGATGGATCACTCCATGGATTACGGCAGACATATTGATGAGATTCTGGACAGCATGGATTTTGACAGCTACCAGAAGGATGAAGAACAAAGCGATGAAGAATAATACGTTTCAAGAGATCAGCGCGGTGCTTGCCGGCGCACATGACGTGCTTTTGTACCCACATATCCATATGGACGGAGACGCGCTCGGCTCCTGCGCGGCGCTCTGCAAGGCGCTGCGCGCGGCGGGCAAGCGGGCGTATATTCTGCTTGAAGAGGAAATCCCGCTGAACCTGCGGTTTTTGGATCGGGGCTGCTGTACGACGGACGCGGATATCTTTGCGGATGTCGATATCTCCGTCTGCGTAGACTGCGGAGACGAGAGCCGGTTTCCGGGCAGGAAGGAAGCGTTTCGGCGAGGCAAAACGACGATCTGCATCGACCACCATCATACAACGAGCAGCTTTTGCGATTACAATTATGTGGACGCGGAGGCGGCAGCGACAGGTGAACTGATTTATCAGCTCCTGCTGGAAATGGGCACAAAGCCGGATGCCGAAATCGGCGAGGCGCTCTTTGCCGCGATTACGACGGATACCGGAAACTTTCAGTATTCCAATACGACCAAGCGCACCTTTGAGATCGCCGCAGCGCTTTGCGACTGGGGCATCGACAGCAATCGCGTCAGCGTGGAGCTGTATGAAAACGTGCGGCCGCAGCGCAAGCGTATCGAGGCCAAGGTCTTAGAAACGCTTCGCTTGATCGGGGACGGTCAAGGGGCAATCTGCTATATGACACAGGACATGCTCGCGAAGACCGGCGCGCTTGCGGAGGAAACCGAGGATGTGGTCGAACAGATGCGCAGCATCAGCAGGGTGGAGTACGCGGCGTTCCTTAAGGAACAGGAGGATGGCAGCGTCCGCGTCAGTCTGCGCGCCAAACGCCGCGGCAATGTAGCCGCGATTGCGGAACAATTTGGCGGCGGCGGACATATCAATATTGCCGGTGCGCAGGTCAGACGCCGGCGCGACACTGCGGATGCCGATTGACGAAGCTTGCGCCCTGTTGGAACAAGCGTTGCTCGCGAGCATCCAAAAACTGCCGCCCCTCCAAAAATGAGGCGGCGGAAAACCCGCGAGGGAGTAGCAACAGAATATGAAAGACGGAATTTTGAATATCAATAAGCCGGCGGGCATGACCTCACATGATGTGATCGGTGACCTCAGACGCCTGCTCGGCATGAAAAAAATCGGACATACGGGAACACTGGACCCGATGGCGACCGGTGTACTGCCGATCTGCCTCGGTAAGGCCACGCGCGTGGCAGAATATATGGACATGGACTTTAAAACCTACCGCTGCACCATGTCACTGGGCGTGGTAACCGACACACAGGACATCTGGGGCGAGGTTTTGGAGCTGCGCGACACCACAGGCATTACGGAAGCGGCGGTGCGCGCGGCATTCATGCCGTTTCGGGGCGAAATATCGCAGCTGCCGCCGATGTACAGCGCGGTACGTATCGACGGACGCCGGCTCTACGATTACGCCAGAGCCGGAGAAACCGACGTGGTCGCAGATCGCGTGCAGCCGCGCAGAGTCTATATTCGCAGCCTGGATATCGAGTTAATCGATTTTGCGGCAGACAGCAATGTCAAGAAAGTGACCTTTGTAGTCGAATGTTCCAAGGGGACTTATATCCGGACCATCTGTCAAGATGTCGGACAGGCGCTTGGCTGCGGCGCGGCAATGGAAAGTCTCTGCCGTATCGCCGGCGGCGCGTTTCGCATCGAGGACGCGGTCAGTTTGGATGCCCTCATTGACGCGTACAGTCACAGGACCTATAAGGAAAACGGCCGATATACGCTGGAGCCGGCCTCTTTGGAGGGGCTCGCGGCAATCGAAAAGCTGGTGCGGCCGATCGATACGCCGCTGACAAATTTCGGTACCGCGCTGCTGGACACGCAGACCGCGCGAAAATTTACCGATGGCTGGCATATCGCCCTGCGGGAATGCGAGATCACAGAGAATCCACGCTACCGCTATCGGGAGCCGGAATTTGAAATTCGGCCGGAATATCGCGGCGCGTACAAAATGTATGAAAAAAATCCGGAGATGCCGGACGGCCGACGCTTTTTAGGCGTCGCCTTTTATAACCACCAGTACAAAAAGCTGGTGGCAGACAAAGTTTTTTTGAGAAGTGAGGAATTATGATCGTATTTGACAGTTTAGATAAAATCAAAGACATGCCGGAAACCGCGACAGCGCTCGGCAACTTTGACGGCGTACATGTGGGACACAGGGCGATCATTACGGCCGCCGCGCAAAAAGCGAAGGCGCGCGGTCTGAAGAGCTGCGTCTTTACCTTTTCCAATCATCCGAAGAATCTGATTCCGGGCGCGAAGCCGGTCAAGAATATCATTTACCGCGAGGAAAAGGCCGCGCTGATCGAACAGATGGGCGTAGACTATCTGGTGGACATTCCGTTTACCGAAGGAATCATGACGATGGAGCCGGAGCGCTTCGTGAAGGAGCTTCTGGTGGATGCCATGCACGCGAAGGAGCTGTTCTGCGGCTTTAACTATCATTTTGGCTATCGCGGGCAGGGGGATGTGCGATGTCTGCGTATTCTGGGGGCCAGGTACGGCTTCCATGTGAACGCGATGCCTGCAGTGACGGTGGATGGCGATGTAGTCAGCTCGACACTGATTCGCGGCTTGATCATGGCGGGAGAAATGGACGAGTGCAGCAAATTCCTCGGCCGCAATTACGACATCGGCGGGGAAGTCGTGGTCGGCAACCGCCTCGGCAAGACTCTGGGCTTTCCGACCTCTAACATCATGATCGATGAGAGCATGGTGACGCCGCCAAACGGGGTCTACATTACCTATTGCATCTATAACGGCGTACGCTATCCAAGCGTGACCAATGTCGGCATCAAGCCGACCATCGGCACCTTCAAAAAAAACATGGAAACGCATATTTTTAACTTTGACAAGGAGCTCTACGGCAAGATGATCAAGGTTGAATTCATCAAAAAGACTCGTGATGAGGTGAAGTTCGGCGGAATCGAAGAGCTCTCCGCGCAGATCGCGAAGGACTGCCGCGAGGCAAAAGCGTTCCACCAAATCCCATAAGCAGGGAATCGTGCGGAAAATGTGAGATTTCATGAAAAACGATTGACGAAACCGGCGCGTTGTGGTAGTATAAATTGTTAGAAAAAATACCTATGCTGCGCTTGCGCGAGGACTCTGACGCCAGGCTCGGCAGCAGGCGAATATCAAAAAAGGAGAAAGAACATGATTACAAAGGAAATCAAACAGCAGATCATCAAAGATTATCAGTTAAAAGAGGGAGATACCGGTTCTCCGGAGGTTCAGATCGCGATTCTGACCTACAGAATCAACGACTTGAATGAACACCTCAAAGAACATAAGAAGGACCACCACTCCAGAAGAGGTCTGTTAAAGATGGTAGGTCAGAGAAGAAACCTTCTTGCATACCTGAAGGACAATGATTTGGAGAGATACAGAACTCTGATCGCTCGTTTAGGATTAAGAAAGTAGGTTTTCAATTTACTGTGGATTTAAGCGGGGCACAATCAAAACCCCGCTTATTTTTTAGCATCCCTTCGCGAAGGGAAGAAGCCTGCGGCTTGTGGATTTTCTCGGGGGTGCAAGACAATCAATATATACGAAAGACGAAAATTAACAGGAGGTAGTTGTTAATTATGGCAAGATTTGAAGATTACAGAGTATTCAGAACCGCTCTGGGAGGCAGACTCCTGCAGCTGGAAATCGGCAAGGTTTGTGAGCAGGCAAACGGACAGGTTATGGTCAGATACGGCGATACGGTCGTGAATGTTACTGTCTGCGCGTCCAAAGAACCGAAGCCGGACATCGACTTTTTCCCGCTGAGCGTGGATTATGAAGAAAGAATGTACGCCGCGGGAAAGATTCCGGGCGGATTTATTAAGAGAGAGGGCAGACCATCCGAGCACGCGATTCTGACTTCCAGACTGATTGACAGACCAATCAGACCGTTATTCCCGAAGGGCTATTATAACGATGTGGTTGTTGTTGCGACTGTCATGTCCGTAGATCTCGACTGTTCACCGGAGATTTGCGGGATGATCGGTTCCTCTGTCGCGCTGGCGATTTCGGACATTCCTTGGGACGGTCCGACCGGCTCGGTGCAGGTCGGCAGAGTGGACGGCAGAATGATCATCAACCCGAGTCTCGAGCAGAGGGAAAAATCCGATATCCACATGACCGTATCCGGCACCAAGGAAGCGATTATGATGGTAGAGGCAGGCGCGAGTGAAGTACCGGAAATGGAAATGCTCGACGCGATTCTGTTCGCGCATGAGGAAATCAAGGAACTCGTGGAATTCATCGAAGAAGTCGTCAAGGAAGTCGGCAAGCCGAAGCAGGATGTAGAACTCTATAAGCCGCTGGCTGAGATCGACGAGGCAGTGCGCGCTTACGCGGCGCCGAAGATGCGAGAAGCAATTCAGACGCCGGATAAGTTGGAAAGACTTGAGAACATGGACGCAGTTGAAGATGAGACCAAGGAGCATTTTGCGGAAATTTATCCGGAGGGTGCCAAGGATATCGACTCCGTACTCTATAATATTACGAAGGAAACCGTCCGCGCGATGATCCTCGACGAGGGCATCCGTCCGGACAACAGAAAGCTCGACGAGATTAGACCGATTTGGTGCGAAAGCAGCCTGCTCCCGAGAACACACGGCAGCGGACTCTTCAAGAGAGGACAAACACAGGTCATGTCCGTCTGCACGCTGGCGCCTGCCAGTGAGGCGCAGACCATCGACGGCATCACCGAGCAGACCTCCAAGAGGTACATGCACCACTACAATTTCCCTGGTTACTCGGTCGGCGAGGCGAAGACCTCCAGAAGTCCGGGACGTCGTGA
This sequence comes from uncultured Eubacteriales bacterium, assembly GCA_900551415.1. Lineage (GTDB taxonomy): Bacteria > Bacillota > Clostridia > Peptostreptococcales > Anaerovoracaceae > CAG-238. Next base: position 2,716 of record URWB01000071.1, on the reverse strand, counting down.
AATCGGTCACGGCGCGCTCGCGGAGAGAGCCTTGATTCCGGTTCTGCCTCCGGTCGAAGAATTCCCGTACGCGATCCGCGTGGTATCCGAAGTTTTATCCTCTAACGGTTCGACTTCCATGGGCTCCACCTGCGGCTCCTGCCTGGCGCTGATGGATGCCGGCGTACCGATTACCAGACCGGTCGCGGGCATCGCGATGGGTCTGATTGAAAGAGTCAAGGAAGACGGCAGCTCCGAATTCGCAATCTTAAGTGATATTCAGGGCATGGAAGACTTCCTCGGCGATATGGACTTTAAAGTTACCGGCACCGAGGCCGGCGTGACCGCGATCCAAATGGATATCAAGGTGCATGGTTTATCCAGAGATATTCTCGAAAAAGCGCTCAGACAGGCCAAGGAGGGCAGAATGTTCATCATGGGCAAGATGCTCGAGGAACTGCCTGCGCCGCGTCCGGAGCTGTCCAAGTGGGCGCCGCGCGCGATGTCGATGATGATCAATCCGGACAAGATCCGCGTGGTCATCGGCAAGGGCGGTGAAACCATCAACGGGCTGGTTGAGAAGTACGATGTGAAGATCGACATCAACGATGACGGTCTGGTTTCCATCTACGGCACAGATGGCGAAAAGGCGGAAGCCTGCAAACACGAAATCGAAATTCTTACGAAGGACGTCGAGGTCGGCGAGGTTTATGAGGGCCGCGTGACTAGAATCCTCAGCACCGCGAAGGGCTCTGTCGGCGCATTTATCGAGATTTTGCCGGGCAAGGAAGGTCTGCTGCACATCTCCAAGATGGCAAAAGAAAGAGTAGAAAAGGTCGAAGACGTTATGAACGTCGGCGATGTGGTTAAAGTTAAGGTTGTAGAAATCGACAACCAGAACCGCATCAACCTTTCCAGAAAAGAGTTGCTGTAACCGAGCGGCTCCGCAATCAGCGAATATAGAAAGCTAAAATAAAAAGCGAAAACCTACTGGATGATCGGCAGGCTTTCGCTTTTTTATTATGTTGGAAATTTCGCTAGGCGGTATTTTCAAGTGCCATATTGCACCGCCAAAATTTTTGATTATAGATTTCTTTCAAGTCCTCGATAGCGAGAACGGGATCCATCGTGTGAAAAATCATATAGTTGCGTTTCATCGTCATGGCAGGGGCTTGCTTATAAATCTTTGCACTGTCCTCACCGTTATAATAATGTCAATAACGGTAGAGATAGCCTATCCAGTACAGCATATCCGCAGAGAATATTTCTCCATTGTTTGTAAGCGTTTCGCCTGCAGCGGCGGCGACTTCCTCAAGCAGATATTCTTCTCCTGCCCACTGCATACGGTTGTAGCTTGAATCTAGCTCCTTTGCAACATTGGACATCATAAACGCCTTGATAAAATTGATGCTGTCATATTTTTTCTCGGCAGATAATTCAAACAATCTTCCTTGAATATCACAGATTTTTAACTGAATTTCGTTCATTGTTTTCCTCCGCTTTTAGCCTCGTCGAGTATTTCATCAAAGTACATACCCTCACGGCGATAATTTTTGCAAATATCGTTGGCGAGGGAAATCCCTCTTGCACGGTTTTCTTCGGCTATTTCTTTTATAAACAGTCTTTCAAGGTAAGAAAGCTCCACCTCCGCTTCAATGCGAACGGCGTCACAGCCCTTTTGCGAAATAACCACATACTGCTTACCGAGTTGAAGGGCAGAAAGACTGTTGACAAGAGCCATATCAGTAACATTGCCCACAAAAAAGTTGTCGATAACGAAAAACATACGGTCGTTGGCAATATTGCCGATAATCAAATCCTTATCCTGTGTCATATCACGATACTTATTGTAAAAAGGCGTACCGTCTATTTTTTCCATTTTTCCCCGGTGATATGCGACAAGCATGGCCCAATCAATATCTGCCGGCACTTCAATGAGTGCAAGATTTTCCGTACTTACAGAAACGATGTAGAACTTGGATTTTTCATAGTCGCAAATTAAGGTGAGTGTCTGACCGGGATCTGTTCCCATATAAAAACCTTTGCCAAAATCACATTGCTTTCGGCTTTTTGGCTCAATAATACCCTCTATACCGGACTTTGAACCGTGATAAAGAAGTACTCGGTTTGAATCAAGTTTCATTGCTTTCGATTTATCTGTAATCTTTTTCAGAATCATATCATAAACAGGGAGTTGTTTTTCCCTGCATAAATCAAACATCTTTGATTGCGCTAATTTGTCGGGCAGGGCACGACCATTCTCCCAACGGTTCACGGCTTGAAAGGTAACATTAAGTTGCTTTGCAAACTCGGTTTGACTCATATTCAAATATGCTCAGATCTGTTTTATAAGTTTCTGCATAATGCCACCTCTTAAATATAACAATATTTCTATAAAATATTATATCTAATGTTATACTTTGTGCCAATGAATTTTGTTCTAAAACAGCCCTCGAATATCGCACAAATGAGGGCGCAAAACGAGGGTGCATACGACGGTTATATTCTTTGTTATATGCAGAAAAAAGAGAAGAAAGTTTTACGATATGCACCTTATCATGCGCATCTAGGCTGTAAAAGAAAAAATCTCGTCTGCTCAGGAAATGGAAAAGGAAATGATCCTGATAAACCGTTGAGAAAAAGTAAAAAGCCTGCAATCAGCTTGATTACAGACTTTTTCGATGGCGGAAGCGGTGGGATTCGAACCCACGTGCCCTTGCGGACAACCGCATTTCGA
>URWB01000070.1 GCA_900551415.1 uncultured Eubacteriales bacterium | reverse complement strand
TGTTCAAGGAATCCTTCGAAGATATGAGACTGCGTCCGGAAAACCTTTCCAGATGTCTGGAAGACTCCGGTACCATTACCTCTAACTTCTTCTCATGGAACACCTGCGGCGCTACCATGAGAAACTTCCTCGGTATCGACTCCAGCTACATTCCATATGCGATTCTGAACTGGCTGAACCCGGTAGTCTCCGTATTCTTCGGCTACACCGGCATCACCATGACGAAGCTGACAGAAGAAGAATATGCAAAGATCTTAGAAGAAAGAGAAGAAGAAAAGAAGGCCGCGTTAAAGGCACTCGAAGCTTAATATCGAACTTCATCATCTTACAGATTATTTAGCCGCCGGCCCTGCCGGCGGCTTTCTGTTGTGCGTAAACCGGCGCAGGAAAGCGCTTGCGCCCCCTCCTGCCAAAACTTCCGGCGGCTTTTTCCATTCCACAGCTTTTTCGCGTCCTCCGCGCGAAAACGGGCGTCCATGCAGGACGCCCGTTTTCGTTTACATATTACATAACCGCAGAATCAGAATCATCATATTCTGCTGTCTCTATTGTACATCTTGTATACAGTATGTGTCAAATATTTTCTAGCAGTTCTCCTGTTCTTTTTCTCGTACCCGGTGCTTGCGCAGCAGGCACACAAACCGCTCCTTGCCGAACAAACAAAAATGCAAGCAGCCCAAGCACCTATGTGAGTTTCGCGCGCAGCAGAGACACAAAATCAGCCGACGCGTATAGCGACAAACACGCTTGGCAAAGCAGCAGCTGCGCGAGGCAAACACACGCGTGAGGAAATCCAGCGTTCTCGCCATGCGCTTTTGTCCCCTCCGGCTCATATTTTTCAGTGATCTTTGCCATACTAGCAGCAGGGAAAAGATGCGCATGATGGAATTCGAGAATCCTCCGCGCATATCGTGCTTCTGCGTGAGCGTCGCTTTACGAGCAGCTTTTTCCGATATTCTGAAGCATCGCTACGCGATATTTCCTACATAACAGGAAAGGGTGTGCCGCTTCCTTGTCCGCGGCAGCCACGCCAAAATCCGTTTCCGTCTTGCAAGTATTTGCTTTTCTGTTCAAATTTTGAGAGGACCGCACATGAATGAAAATTTCCTGCAGGCTATCCTGCAAAGCATCGCCTGGCTGCTCACGCGGCTTTTATCGGTTTTGACGCCCCTCTTCATCGGCCTCGCCATTGCTTATCTCCTGCATCCGGCGGTCGATTGGCTTACACAAAAACTACGGCGTCGCGGTCTTGCGATTCTCCTGACGTATCTGCTGGCCGCATGCTTTCTCGGCAGTCTCATCTGCGGCTTTGTTATTTTGATCCTCGGTGCCCTTCCGCAAGGAAGCCCTCGAGAAATCACGACCCAGATTTTCGCCTATTTTGAGAGCGCTTATCAAGCTGCAGATGCCTACCTGTCCGATTTTTTGCCTGATGGTATGCCCTCCCCGATCGCGGCGGGGCTCGGGCAACTCTCGGAAAGCCTGGAGCGGCGTTTTTCCGTCGAGGCCGCGGTCACATTTTTGAGCGGCCTCGGCAACGCGATGCTTCATTTTTTTATCGGTTTGGTCGCTTCTGTCTACCTTCTCAAAGATCGGGACTTCTTCTACATGCTTTGGGAACGCCTTCTTTCTGTGCTGCTTACGCAGCGCGCGCACGGGCTTTTGAATGAAAATCTCTCGGAAATCAACCAGGTGCTTTCCACCTTCGTCAAGGGCGCGATGATCGACAGCTTGATTATCGCCTTTCTTTCCTCGGTAGTGCTGACTGCCCTTCAAGTCGATTACGCGGTCATCATCGGATTGCTCGACGGTGTGCTCAACATCATTCCCTATTTCGGTCCTTTTTTCGGTATGCTGCCTGCCTTCGCGGTCGCGGCCGTCACCGCGGGTCCGCTGCATGGCATGTTCGCGGTTTTCGGTCTGTTCGTGGTTCAGCAGATTGACGCGAACTACATTTATCCCAAGGTGGTCGGCGGCAGTACGGGGCTGCATCCGCTCTTTGTTTTGCTTTCTGTCTCGCTCTTTGGGTCTTTTTTCGGTATCGGCGGCATGCTGCTTGCGGTCCCAATTGCTGGCATTGTACAAATATTCATAAAAAAATGGGCATTCAGTCGTTAAATTGTAGAATAATCACAATTAAATTTATTTTTTCTCTTGATTTTTTATAATTATTCAGATATAATGAGTGCATGCACGGAATAATTTATACACTAGTTTTAATAAATATTCACACTCAGAACTTTACGAGCAGCATAAGGCGCGGGACACCTGTATCGGCCGCGCGGCGGCATCGCAAACCGAAAACAAGGGGGAAATGAATCATGATGAAACTTTGGAAAGGCAAATATTTTGATGAGGAGGATCTGATCGCGGATGAATTCTGCGCGTCGATCGGATTTGATCAAAGACTGTGGAAGGAGGATATTCTCTGCGGCATCGCGCATGTCAAAAAATTGGCGGCAGAAGGCAAGCTGACAGAGGATGAATACGACAGCATTGTCGTACATCTGCAGGAAATTCTTTGGGATGCGGAAGCGGGCAGACTGCATTTTACAGCCGAGGACAACAATATCCAAACTGCTGTGCAACGACTGCTGACCCGTCGTATCGGCGATATTGCGTGGAAGCTGCAATTAGATCGCGACCCTGCTCTGCACTCCGCGCGGACGCTGCGCTTGTATCAAAAGGAAGCGATCCAGTCAATTTACACCTGTATGGATCAACTGATCGCGGTACTTCAAGTCTTGGCCGCGATGCCGAAAGAGCTGCTGCCGGAACAGGACGCCACGCCTTTCGCCGCGCTGGCGGATAATCTGACGCAGGACAAGGCACGTTTCGCGGATTGCGAAAAGCGTACAGTCATCAGTGAAGAAAACACTTCCGCGGATGCGCAGGTTTCCGTCTGTGATACCGCTTTCGCGTCCGAATTTTTAAGTGCCTGCGCGATGTCCATGGCGCACCTGGCCGCGTTCTGCGACGGACTTGTTCTTTCGACGCACTTCGCCGCTGAGACAGAGTCTCCGGCCCTGACTGACGCGCAGCTGCATATCTGCAGATTGATCAGCAACAAGACCTCAAGGGTTACCGGTGATTTGATGTCCGTTCTGACAACCTCCGGCTCCTACACAGTATCCGCGGCCGCGAAGCTCCAGGAGACCTGTCAGCCGCTGTTTGACGGTTACGACTCCTTGAAGAACACGCTCAAGGTGTTACGCAGCATTCTGCAAGGCATCGCTGACAAAGCGAAGGCTGCTCCACAAAGCGCTTAGCCTTTTGCCTGCGCAAAAGATGGCACATGGCAAAAACCCCGCGAAAGCGCGCGTTACCGCGCCTCGCGGGGTTTTCTTCGTATGTTGTTTTCTTATTATCGAAAAGGATTCGTCGTTCGACTGTTTCCTCCCGCGAATTTTATCAGCTTACGCTTATGCGAAGGTGATGACCGTTCCGGTCTTGCCTTCCAGTGCATCGATTGCCTTCGCTAAGGACGTGATAATCGCTTTCTTGTCCGGATTTGCCTTGACGAACTTCATGGCAGCCTGTACCTTCGGCAACATGGAGCCAGGTGCGAACTGCCCCTCTTCGCAGTACTTTTCAGCTTCTGCGTAGGTCAGATGTCCCAGATTCTCCTGATTCGGTTTATTGAAGTTAATCGCGACTTTTTCAACTTCGGTCAGAATCATCAGCGCGTCTGCACCGATGTTTTCTGCGAGCAGTTCTGCCGCGAAGTCCTTATCGATAACCGCTGCGACACCTTCCAAATCACCGTCTTCCTTGCGAACGACCGGAATACCGCCGCCTCCGCAGGTAATCACGATGGTGGAATCAAATAATCTCTTTACGGAATCAAGCTCCACGATTTCTGTCGGAATCGGGGATGCGACCACTCTTCTCCAGCCACGACCCGCATCTTCTTTTACAGTGTAGCCTTTTTCCGCAACGAGCGCTTTCGCTTCTTCTTCGCTGTAGAACGGTCCGATTGGCTTGGTCGGATTCTTGAATCCCGGATCTTGCGCGTCAACAACCATCTGCGTCAAAATCGTCGCAACCGGAATCTCTTTACCGCGTTTTTTCAGCGCAAATTTCAGTGCCTGCTGCAGGTGGTATCCGATATATCCCTGGGACATCGCGCCGCAAACATCGAACGGCATCGCCGGAGTCACGTTTTTAGCGGTTTCGGAAGCGAGCAGAATCCTGCCGACCTGCGGTCCGTTTCCGTGAACAACAGCAACTTCGTAGCCTTTTTCGGATAAGTCTGCAATTCTTTCACAGGTTTCTTTTACAACTGCTAATTGAGCTTCGGCGGTAGGTTCTGCCTTACCGGACTGCAGGGCATTGCCGCCGAGTGCAACAACAATCTTTTCTGCCATTTTGTTATCTCCTTTATCCTTGTTGATTATAAATCATCTCTGTTGACCGGACAGGACATGCATCTTGGGCCGCCTCTGCCTCTGGATAATTCCGCGGACGGAATCGACAGGACCTTAATGCCCTTTTTGTCTAAGAGATCGTTGGTTACATAGTTTCTTTCGTAGGTTACCACCGTACCCGGCGCGATGCAGAGGGTGTTGGAACCGTCGTTCCACTGCTCTCTCTGTGCCGCAATCAGATCGCCGCCGCCGCAGCGAATCAGGTCTACCGCAGGAAGGTTCAATTCAAGCGCCAGAATCTTAGAAAGCTCATCCTTCATGGCATTGTACTTCATCTCGCCGTTTTCGCCGAGCGTAATTTCGTAAACGCCCAAAGGCCCTTCGATTTCCGGATGGATGGTGAACTTATCATAGTCAACCATGGTAAATACTGTATCTAAATGCATGAAGGCTCTGCACTTCGGAATGTCGAATACGAGTACCTTCTTAAAGGAAGAATTCTTCAAAAGCTTTTCTGCGAAAGCTTCGATACCCGCGATGGTGGTTCTCTGGGAATAGCCAATCGCTACGATATCCTTGGAAAGCACGAGTACGTCGCCGCCTTCGATGGAATAATTTCCGTAAACGTCATACCACTGCGGCGTATCTTCCAGCGCGAAATCGCGATTATACTTCAGCATATATTTGAGCAGCAGCGCTTCTCTTCTTCTGGCCGGCGTAGACATGTGGTGAATATTGATGCCGTTACCGACGCAGGCGCCCGGGTCTCTGGTAAAATACAGATTCGGCATCGGGTCGCTGGCGAACGGTTCATCGCTGACCGCGACGTCGTAGAGGGAATTCGTCTTGATGTGTGCGATCTCCTCCGTAAAAATACCCGCAATGCAGGACTCTACCAAATCCTCGGCGTTCTTGGAGAGCAGATACTCGATGATCGCCTCCTTGCGGCCTTCGGAATAGATTTCAGAAAGCTCCACGAACTCTCTGACAAAGTTGTATTTAATTTTTTCATCTTTGAGCGCTTTGGCTGTTTCTGTCTGATAGTAAACAACCTCTACGCCGTTTTCTCTTAATACTTCCGCAAATCTGTCATGCTCGGCTTGTGCAACTGCTAAGAATGGAATATCGTCGAATAACAGTCTTTCGAAATTGTTCGGAGTCAATTTTTCCAGTTCTCTTCCCGGTCTGTGCAGGAGAACCTTGTTTAATTTCCCGATTTCAGAAAAATTATGAATTCCAGGGTACATTGGAATCCTCCTTTCCTAATTCATCGGGAAAAAGGGTGTACCCCTTTTTCCCGCTTTTGGACTTCTCTTCGCAAATTTTCGGTTGCTATTAACCCATGGTCGCGACCATAACGGCTTTGATGGTGTGCATTCTGTTCTCGGCTTCGTCGAAAACTTTGGAGTGTCTGGACAGGAATACTTCGTCGGTAACTTCGCGGATGTCATAGCCCAGATCCATCTGTTCCTTCGCCATCGTGGTGTCGAAATCGTGGAAGGACGGCAGGCAGTGCATGAAGATCACGTCGTTGTTCTCTGTCTTGTCGAGCATTTCCTTGGTTACCTTGAACGGAGTCAGCATGCGGACTCTTTCCGGAATCTGATCCTCTTCGCCCATGGATGCCCAAATGTCGGTGTACAGTACGTCAGCGCCCTTCAGGCAAGCTTCATCGGAGGATACTTCGATGGTCGCGCCTGTGTATTCCGCAACTTCTCTTGCTCTTGCGATCACGTCGTGGTCGATCTGGTCAGCCAGTTCCTTCGGACCGTAAGCAACGAAGTGCATACCCATCTTCGCGCAGCCGTACATCCATGCGTAAGCCATGTTGTTTCTGATATCTCCGCAGAATACCACTTTTACCTTGTTCAGCGGCTTCGCGATGTGTTCTTCGATGGTTAAAAGGTCAGCTAAGATCTGTGTCGGGTGGTCAACGTCCGTTAAACCGTTCCATACCGGTACGCCCGCGTTGTTTGCCAGCTCTTCTACCACAGACTGCTTGAAGCCTCTGTATTCGATACCGTCATAGAATCTGCCGAGAACCTTCGCGGTATCCGCGATGGTTTCTTTTTTGCCCATCTGGGAGCTCTTGCTGTCCAGGAAAGTCACGTGTGCGCCTTCGTCAAGTGCTGCCACTTCGAACGCGCATCTGGTTCTTGTGGAAGTCTTTTCAAATAACAGAACGATGTTCTTGCCTTTGAGAACTTCGTTATGGATGCCGGCTCTCTTCTTTGCCTTTAAGTCATGCGCGAGATCCAGCATGTATCTGATTTCTTCCGGTGTGAAATCCATGAGGGTTAAGAAACTTCTTCCTTTTAAATTTACTGCCATTTTTGCTCTCCTTTTTCTTTGTGTTTTAGCTCCGTGCAGCTTTTTGTGATAGTTTGCACGTTTTCGTTCGCTTCTATACTTCAAATTGTACTATAACGTTTGATTTTTGGAAGTGCCAGCTATAATTGATTTTTGTGTGCCAGTTGTTTTTTTGCTTTCCTGCATGAGCAAGCTTTTTAAAATTGTGAGCCCCTCGACGAGCCGTTCCTCCGATTCAAAGGAATAATTGAGACGAATATGATTTCTCCCGCCATTTTTGAACGGATAAAAAACATAGCCCGGCAGCAGCGCCAGCCCGTTTTGGTACGCCTCTCTGATGAATGCCTTGCTGTCAATGCCGTCCGGCAGCTGACACCAGATGTAGACACCGCCGCGCGGCCTGAGGTAACGGACCCCGAGCATTTTCATGTCATCGAGCGCCCGGCAGACCAGCTCCTGCTTGCGCGCGTAGCTTTGTCGAAACTCCTCCAGCAGCTCATAATATCTGCCGTTGCTCAGATAGTGCGCGATGAGCTTTTGCGCCAGCCAGTCTACGGACATCATGCGTACGGAGACCAAATAGGACAGGCTATGAATCAGGCCGCGATCCGCCACGACGAAGGCCAGGCTCAGCCCCGGCATGAAGGTCAGAGAAAACGAGTAAATGTAGATAATATTATCCTCCGTATCGAAGGCTTTGATCGGCGGCAGCTTTTCGCCCGCGTAGACCAGCTCGGAGGCTGCGTCTTCCTCGACGATCGGAATCCGCCAGCGATTGGAGATTTCAATTACTTTTTTGCGTCGTTCCAACGAAAGAATGGTTCCCGTCGGATCGTGGAAGCTGGAGTTGATATAGATCAGCTCCGGCTCGTGCTCCGCCACCAGCCGCTCGAGCGCGTCCACATCCATGCCGTTTTCATCGACCGGAACGGTCATAATGCGTGCGCCGGCCAGCTCCATCGCGCGGTAAGCGTCCGGCGACACCGGTTCCTCCATGATGACGGTATCGCCGGGCTTGAGCAGAAGCATGACAACGAAGTCGAGTGCCTGATTGGTCTCGGTGAGGATTTGAATTTGTCCGGTCGTGGCGCGCACACCTTTCGTGCTGAGCAGGGACACGATCTTCTGACGGAGCATGCGGTCTCCCTTAAACGGGCTGTAAAAATATTGCGTTTTGCCCTCTTCCGCGATCAGCGAAGAAAGTACGCGTGCCAGTTCTTCTTTGTCGTAGATTCCGGGGCTGGCGATACCGCTGCCCATGGAGATGACTGCTTTATTGCCGAATCGCTGAAACAAATCATCGAAGGTGATCTCCATATCCTGATATTCATCCTTGATGCGCGCCTTCCAGTTGACCTTTTTCTTTTTTGGTTCTTTCCGCGCGATGCTGCTTCGGTTCTGTCCGGTCTTCGCGGAACGCGCGGCGTCTGCCGCGTGAACCAGATAGCCGACCCCCTGCCGCGCATCTATCAATTCCTCTGCTTCGAGTTCATTATATGCTTTCGCGACGGTGTTGCGGTGTACGCCCAGCTGCTGCGCCATCAGACGTTCCGATGGCAGCACGCTGCCCGGCGCGCGTTTGCCGGATAAAATCTCTGCTTTGATTTCGTCTGCCAGCCTGCGATAGACCGGAATCTTGTTTGTTTGCTCTGTTTTCATTTTTTACCTGCCTTGCCTGCGCCTTCTTCACGCGCGGGGATCGCTTCTCTGTTTCATACCTTACGTAACGTCGCCCCTATTTTCGAGGTGGCTTCTGTCCTTAACACTACCCCTATTTTCGAGGTGGCTTCTGTCCATGAAACTGATAGTAGCAGACCTCCAGTCTGCCGTTGTATAATTTTCGTCTGCGATCCGCCGGTCTGCCGAACGCCTTCGCTTCCATACTCTTATCGGCGGTAATGGCAAAGAGCGACCATGTCGGGTGCGTCTCAAAAAATCTCCGATAAATCTTGTAGATTCGGTCGATACTCTCGCGATCGCCGATGCGTTCGCCATAAGGCGGATTCGTCACGATGACACCGCCTTCCTCGTTGAGATACGCTGCCTCCGCGTGATTTGGTATTTGCGGTCTCAAACCTGCGCCGCCTGTGCGGTGTACATTCTCACGTTCTCCGCACTTTGCCGCGTCCAGTGCCACCGCTGCTGCGGTGCAGCGATTGTTCCTGCCGGTATCTTGGTTCTTGCTGCTTACCGCGGGAAGCGCTGCCGCGATATCGGCACAGCGGAACACAATACAGTCGTCCACGCCGGCTTCCTCTGCGTTTTGCTGTGCCGCTTTGACGGCTTTCGGGTCGAGATCTGAAGCGAAGATTTTGAGTTCGCAGTCCTGATCGATGGCAGCGAAGGCTGCCTTGCGTTCTTCTTTCCAAATGGAGGTCGGAATGGCTTCCCATTCCTCGCTCGCGAAGCTGCGGCTGATGCCCGGTGCAATGCTGCGTCCAATCATCGCCGCTTCAATCGGAATGGTGCCGGAACCGCAGCAGGGATCGACGAGAATGCGGTCCTTTTTCCAAAATGAAAGCAATACCATTGCCGCTGCCAGCGTCTCCTTGATCGGCGCTTCGACGCTCGACTGCCGATAGCCGCGCTTATGCAGGCCGGGGCCTGTGGTGTCAAGCGTCACAGTGACACGGTTCTTGAGCAGGGTAATCTTAATATCGTACAGGGCGCCGCTTTTTTCAAAATGCTCGATCCCGTAGCATTCCCGCAGCTTCTCGACGATGGCTTTCTCCGCGACGGACTGACACGCCGGCACGCTCGAAAGCTTCGACTTGACGGAAGATCCGTTGATGATAAATTTTCCTTCGGGCGGAATCCATTCCTCCCAGGCGATGGCCTTGACCTGCTGAAACAGGTCTTCAAATTCCAGGGCTTCAAATTCCGCCATTTTGATCTGCACACGGTCTGCCGTCCGCAGCCACAGGTTCGCGCGCGCCACCGCGCGTTCATCACCCATAAAGGTAATCTTGCCGTCTTCCGCGCGAAGAATTTTATAGCCGAGCGCCTCGATCTCGCGTTTCGCGACGGCTTCCAGCCCAAAGGTCGTTGCCGCGATAATTTCTAATTTCATAAATGGTTCTATCTCTCTTTCTTCGTTGTATGTGCCGATTGCACTTATTCCCCTGCACGCCTCTCGCTCCGATTGGCGCCGCCTGCCCGCTTGGCGGCCGTCCGCCCCTGCATGGGCAAACCTGCTCTGGGGAGTCAAAGCTGAACAGCCTGAACCAGCTGAAGCCGGCGGCCGTCCGCCCCTGCGCGGACAAAAATAGCGTCCCAAACGGGACGCTAAGAGTTTGCCTACAGATACGGTGCTCTGCGGTTCAGCGAATTACTCTCAAGTTTATCGAGAATGTCCAGGGATTTGCCTGTTCCGATGGCCACGCAAGACTTCGGGTCTTCCGCGATGATGACCTTGATTCCGGTACGTTCCTGAATTCGCTTGTCGATACCGTACATCAGCGCGCCGCCGCCTGTGACGATGATGCCGGAATTGCTGATATCCGCGGCCAGTTCCGGCGGTGTGCGTTCCAGCACATTATGCACCGCTTCGCAGATGGTGAACAGTGGCTCCTCAAGCGCCTCCATCATTTCTTCTGAGCTGATTTCCACACTCTTCGGCAGACCGGTCACAAGATCTCTGCCGCGACATTCCTTGCTGATACTTTCTTCCCGCGGATAAGCCGTGCCTATCGTCAGCTTCAGTTCCTCCGCGGTTCTTTCACCGATATACAGCTTATGCACCTTGCGCATATATTTGATGATGGACTCATCGAATTTGTCGCCCGCCATCTTGACCGAAGTGCTGGCTACGATACCTCCCAGTGAAATGACTGCGATGTCAGTCGTGCCGCCGCCGATGTCAATGACCATTACGCCGTCCGGCTTTGAAATATCAATACCTGCTCCGATAGCTGCCGCGACCGGTTCTTCCATCAGATATACATCCTTGCCGCCTGCCTGCGTCGCCGCCTCTCTGACCGCGCGCTTTTCGACTTCCGTCACACCGCTCGGCACGCAAACCATGATTTTAGGCTTAAAGAAGCGTCCGCTTCCACAGGTCTTGCGGATAAAATATTTGAGCATACGCTCCGTAATATCATAATCGGAAATCACGCCGTCACGCAGCGGTCTGACCGCCACGATGTTTGCCGGCGTTCTGCCGAGCATTTGTCTGGCCTCCTCGCCGACTGCCAAAATCTCGTCGTTGTCGTTGTTGATCGCGACGACGGATGGCTCATTGAGAACGATGCCCTTTCCCTTAATATACACCAGCACATTCGCTGTACCCAAATCTATACCAACTTCTGATGCGAATCCCATAATCTATCTCCTTTTTTGCTGTTATCATTATCATATACACTTTTAGAAATATTATATAAATTTTAACATATGATGGACGAGACGGCAAGAATAAAATATGAACCTGTCGAATTGCATCGATAAATCATTGAAAAACGGTTGCAGGACAAAGGGGTTTCGAGTATAATGTAACCGATTACTCAAAGAAACGGAGCAGAGAACTCTATGAAGCATTTCACCAATCCGGAAGAAAAACGGAAATACCTGACGGAGGAAAAAATCCCGACCCTTGTGCTGAACATGGCGGTGCCGTCGATCATTTCTATGCTGATCACCTCGTTTTACAACATGGCCGATACCTTTTTTGTCGGGCAGATCGGCACCACGGCGACGGCGGCTGTGGGCGTTATTTTCCCGCTGATGAGCATCATTCAGGCGCTGGGCTTTACCTTCGGCCACGGATCGGGCAATTATATTTCTCGAAAGCTCGGCCAGGGCGAAGTAGAGGACGCAAAGAAAATGGCCGCCACGGGCTTCGTCTCTGCACTGATTGCGGGCGCGATTTTCGGCCTTGTGGGGTTGATTTTCCTCGATGGGTTGGTCGGCATACTCGGCGCGACGCCCACCATTGCGCCCTATGCACGGCAATATGCCATGTATATCCTTATCGGCACGCCGTTTATGGCTTCGTCTCTGGTGCTGAACAACCAGCTCAGGTTCCAGGGCAGCGCGTTTTTCGGCATGATCGGCATGGGCGTGGGCGCGGTGCTCAATATCGCGCTCGACCCGCTGTTCATCTTTGTGCTGGATATGGGCGTCAGCGGCGCGGCGCTGGCCACGATTCTGAGCCAGATCGTCAGCTTCTGCCTGCTGCTGCGCGGCTGCACACGCGGCGGCAACATCGCCATTTCTCTCAAAAACTTTTCGCCCAGCTGGGCGCGTTATAAGGAAATCGCCCGCGGCGGCACGCCTTCGCTGTTCCGGCAGGGACTGGGTTCTGTTGCGACCATATGCTTGAACTTTGCCGCCGGTATCTATGGCGACGCGGCGATTGCCGGTATGTCCATCGTCACGCGCGTACTGCAATTCGCCAACTCGGCCATCATCGGCCTGGGCCAGGGCTTCCAGCCGGTCTGCGGCTTTAACTACGGCGCGAAGCTCTACGGCCGCGTGCGCAAGGCCTTCTGGTTCACGGTGAGCTTGGCCTTCTGCGTGCTGTTGATCGGCTCCATCGTGGGCATTGCCTTTGCGCCGCAGATCATTGCGATCTTCCGGAAGGAAGACCTGGAGGTCATTAAGATCGGCGCGCTCTCGCTGCGGCTGCAATGCATTTTCCTGCCGCTGAGCGCCTTTGTCGTCGGATCGAACATGATGCTTCAGACCATCGGCAAGCCCGTTAAGGCTTCGATCAGCGCCGCTGCGCGCACGGGTCTGTTCTTCGTTCCGGCAATTTTGATCTTGCTGCAGTTCTTCGGGCTGCTCGGCGTGCAGATGAGCCAGGCGGTGGCGGATCTCTGCTCCTTCGTGCTGTGCGTGCCGCTGGCCGGAACGACGCTGCTTGAAATGAAAAGGCTGGAAAAGGAGCGGGCTGAAGTCTGAAACATCCCCTTGCAATTCCGGTGACGATCGGTTATCGGTGATGTGGCAGCGGACTAGGCGGAGGTTCTTCGAGTACCAGGCAAGATATT
>URWB01000069.1 GCA_900551415.1 uncultured Eubacteriales bacterium | reverse complement strand
TTACACTGGAAGATAAACTCGGAACAGCGTACGAACCGTACATATTCGCAGCTTTAAATTCCGCAAAAGTCATGGTAGTCATCGGCACGAAACCCGAATATTTCAATGCCGTATGGGTAAAGAACGAATGGAGCAGATACCTCGCACTCATTCGAAACGGCGCGAAAAAGATGCTGATCCCAGCATACCGCGATATGGATCCGTATGACCTGCCGGAAGAATTTTCGCATCTGCAGGCACAGGATATGAGTAAGCTCGGCTTCATGCAGGATTTGATCCGCGGTATCAAAAAAATTGTACAGCTGGAAGAAAAACACGTATCTATGGCTACACCGGATACAATGAACTACAGGGCAAATGCAGATGGCTATATTGAACGCGCGCTGCTTTTAATTGAGGATGAAGATTACCAAAAAGCGGATGCGTGTTTGGAGGAGGCCTTAAATATCGCGCCCAAAAATTCAAAGATCTATATCGGAAAATTAATGATCGAGCGACAGGTCCGTTTCGAGTCCGAATTAGGTGAATGTAAGGAGCCGTTGGAGGAATCCTCGTATTACGAGAAAGCCATTCGATTTGCCGATGCAGAAACTGCGGAAAGACTGACGGCATATAACAATAAAATTGTTGAACGAAATAAAGAAGAAGAACTTGAGGTTGCTTATGCTGCTGCTGCAATGCTCATGG
The DNA here is from genome assembly GCA_900551415.1 of uncultured Eubacteriales bacterium. GTDB lineage: Bacteria > Bacillota > Clostridia > Peptostreptococcales > Anaerovoracaceae > CAG-238. Next base: position 12,260 of record URWB01000069.1, on the reverse strand, counting down.
AATCCGCAGAAAGCAGTGAAGATTACAATCTTGCGGCCCAAAAATTCATGTCAATTTCGGATTACCGAGATGCAGAGTCTTTGGCGAAAGAATGCACGGAAAAAGGAATGGAAATTCAAAATGCGGATGTTTATCAAAAAGTATGTGATGCGATGCAGACTGCTGCAAATCCGGCGATCAGCGATATAAAGTTGAAAATCAAAAGCGTGAAAGCAGCAGAATCTTTATTAGGATCAATCTCTGGCTATCAAGATGCGGACGAAAAAGCGAAAACCTGTAAGCATTTGCTGGAAACTCTGCAGGTTGAACAGGAAAAGGTGAAAGCAAAAGAAAAGAAAGTTATAAAGATTGTCATAATCATCCTGCTTTTACTGGCGGTTGGTACCGTATTTGCTTTGAAGTTTGTTGCCCCGACAATAAAATACAACAAGGCTGTTGAATTCGCAGCTTCCGGGGATTACGGAACAGCCTATATTGCATTTAGCGAGTTGGGAAGATTTAAAGATGCCGCATATCTTAAGCAGGAGGCAGGCCTTTCTGCTGCTGAGCAATGTCTGAAGCAGAAGGAATATGATAAAGCGAATACCTTTGTAAACGAATTGCTAAAAACGGAAGAGGTTAAAGCCCTGCAGGATCAAATAAATTTAGAACTAGCACATGAATTTTATGACGCAGGCAATTACGCAAAAGCGTTTAAAACTTACACTGCAATTCGAAACTATGATAAGAAATCCGAATTCTTTTATGATCTTTGCTATAAGTATGGACGTGTTTTATTAAATAGAGGAGAGCACACTGCCGCGATAAATTATTTGAAAATAGGTGGGAACAAACACAAGGTACATGCATTGATAAATGAAGCAATGTACAGATATATCAATGAAAATGGTACAGATAAAGGAGAAGGCTCTACATTCTATACTTATATCAAGAAGTTAAAGGCTGAGAACTATAAGGATAGTGCGAAGATCTATAAAGAAGTATATGCTTGGAAAGCTACAATCATTGCGAATGATGATGAGAATGATGAAACCACCGACATGGAATCTATATCCAAGTACAGCAACTGGTATTTCCATGTGGCACTCAACGGCGGCGAACCGGGTGCCATGACCAAAATGAAGTATAAAGGAATTTTTCCTGATGGAGACATATCGACGGGTTCATGGGACGAAAAATGGACATCTAATGATAGCGGAACTTGTTGGTTCTACTACCACTCTCCAGAATTTGGAAAACAAGGAACATTCAAGTTGATTATTTCCGACGGCAATGGTAACAAGATTGGAGAGAAAACTGTAAAAATTACAAAATAAAAAAAGAAATCATAATTCACGTTACCATGCCACCTTTCGTGTAGAGGATATAGGAATTACCGATAACAGATGGGAAGTTTCACACCGTATAACAAGTTATGCACGAAAAAGCAAGTTGGCAAAGTCCAAAATTGCACGAAAAAGCAGGTAAAGGAAAAAATGGGTGCAAACCATCATCATATTGATAGGCTTGCACCCGTTGTTTGTTTTAATATTGATTCTGCACGTCCAGTGCTTCGACCAGTTTGATATCCTTGTGTTTTTCGCAGAAGTACTGCAGGGTGAACTGGTTTGCGAAGAGGATGATCGGACGCTCGAAGTGGTCAAAGACCAGCATGGTTCTGGAATCGAGCACATCCTTGATCTTTTCCAGCGCGGCAGCGTAGTCGCGAGAGCTTGGATCGGCATCGATCTGCACCCATCTGGCGGTCGAGAAGTCCAATCGATCCATGCGCACCTGCGCGTTGTATTCGTTCTTGAGGCGGTATTCAAACACCTCAAACTGCAGCTGACCGACCGCACCGATGACAACCTCGTTGTACTGGTTGCGGTAGACCTGGATCGCGCCCTCCTGCGCGAGCTGCGCGACGCCTTTTTGGAACTGCTTGGCCTTCATGGTGTCCTTCGGCGTGACCAGAGCGAAAAGCTCCGGCGGGAAGGTTGGCAGCGGTTCGAAAAACAGCGGTTCTTTGGTCGTGGTCAGCGTATCGCCGATCTGATAGTTTCCGGTATCATAGATCCCGATGATATCGCCCGCGATCGCAGTTTCTATGTTTTCTCGTTCGTTGGCCATCAGCATGGTGGACTGCGCCAGTTTCATTTCCTTGCCGGTCTGGGACAGCCGCACGCTCATGCCGCGGGTAAAGGTGCCGGAGCAGATGCGGAGAAACGCCAGTCTGTCGCGGTGCGCCGGGTTCATGTTCGCCTGGATCTTGAAGATAAAGCCGCTGAAGAAGTCGTCGGTCGGCTGTACTTCTCCGGTCGTGGTCTTGCGCGGGCCGGGAGCCGGTGACATATCCAAAAAGTGTTCAAGGAACGGGATCGTACCGAAGTCGGCGAGCGCGGAGCCGAAAAAGACCGGAGACAGCTTGCCCTTGGACACCAGTTCCATGTCAAATTCGTTGCCTGCACCCTGAATCAATTCAATTTCATCACGCAGGGCGGAGAGGTTATAGCCGGCGATCTCGTTTTCGAGTTCCGGTCCGAATACGCCGTCCGGTCCGAGCGTCAAGGTTTTGGTCTGCTTGCCGGATTTATAAAGGTGGACTTCGTTCTTGAGCAGGTCATAGATGCCCTCGAAGTTCATGCCGTTTCCGATCGGCCAAGAGACCGGGACAGACGGCAGACCCAGTACGTCCTCTAATTCCTGTACGAGATCAAACGGCTCCTTGGTCTCGCGGTCGAGCTTGTTGATAAAGGTAAAGATCGGGATGCCGCGCATGGAGCAGACCTTGAACAGTTTTTTTGTCTGCGCTTCGATACCCTTGGCGCCGTCGATGACCATGACCGCGCTGTCTACCGAAGTCAAAATCCGATAAGTATCTTCGCCGAAGTCGTTGTGACCCGGCGTATCCATGATGGAGATGACCTTGCCTGCGTATGCAAACTGCATGACGGAGGAGGTGACGGAGATGCCTCTCTGCTTTTCAATCTCCATCCAGTCAGAGGTCGCGAATTTGCTGTTTCTGCGCGCCTTGACGGTTCCGGCTTCGCGAATCGCGCCGCCGTGCAGCAGGAGTTTTTCTGTTAAAGTGGTTTTGCCGGCATCCGGGTGGGAAATGATGCCGAAGATGCGTCTTTTTTGTATTTCTTCTGATCTGGTAGTCATAGAGACCTCTTTCTGTCAATTTTTCGTGTAAAGCTCCGCGGCGGCAAGCGCTCACAGAATTTTCACATCAAATATCATACCATAAATCTTGAATTTGTAAACCATCTATTGTATAATATATTTTTATGAAATGAACAATCCTCCGCCGCGCGTGGAGAATGTGGAGAAATATATCATTTGTATAAGGGAGAATAGCATGAAAGAAACACAAAAAAAAGATATCACGACGCAGCCCGCACAGGCTGCGGGAGAAAACAAGATGGGTATTCTTCCAATCAGACCGCTGCTTCTCAGCATGGCATGGCCGGCAATCCTATCCATGACCATCAGCGCGCTGTACAATATTGTGGACAGCATTTTTGTCGCCAAACTGAGTGAAGATGCGCTGACCGCGGTATCCATCGTAAATCCGATTCAAATGCTGATCATCGCACTTTCCGTAGGAAGCGGCGTAGGCATTAACTCCCTGATCGCGCGGAGGCTCGGCGCGCATCGGCAGGAAGAGGCAGATCAAGCCGCGAGTACGGGACTTCGCATCGGCGTGTTTAATTATCTGGTATTTTTGCTTATCGGTGTCTGTTTTACCGGTATTTTTGTTTCCGGTTACGCGGAAAAGGGAAGCGAAATCTACGCGCAGGCAGTCATCTATATGCAGATTGTCTGCATCGGCTCTTTCTTTTTGAACATGCAGGTTGTCTTTGAAAAAATCCTGCAGTCCACAGGGAATATGATCGCCCCGATGATTTGCAGCCTGACCGGAGCAGTGATCAACATCATTTTAGATCCGATTCTTATTTTTGGACTGCTCGGCGCGCCGCGTCTGGAGGTGGCAGGCGCCGCGATCGCGACCATTACCGGACAGCTTTTTGGCATGCTGGTGGGCGCGTTTATCATCTTTAAGGGGGAACATCTGGTCAGTATTCAAGTCAGGGGCTTCAAGTTTAACTGGGAAATCGTCGCCGATATTTACAAAGTAGGGCTGCCATCCATCGTGATGCAGTCTATCGGTTCCATGATGATTATCTTCTACAACATGATCCTGGTGGTCTACTCGACGACCGCGGTCGCAGTGTTGGGCGTATATTTTAAAATTCAGTCCTTTGTATTCATGCCGGTATTCGGGCTGAACCAAGGCGCGATGCCGATCATGGGCTATAACTACGGCGCCGCAAAAAAAGACCGCCTGATGCAAACCTACAAGGAAGCTCTGAAGATCGCGCTGCTGGTCATGGCGCTCGGACTGCTGCTGTTTCAGGCTCTGCCGAAGCAGCTGCTTCTGATGTTCGACGCGTCCGCGGATATGCTCGCCATCGGAATTCCGGCTCTGCGCATCATCAGCCTTTGTTTCCTGCCGGCAGCCTTCGGCATCATCACCGGAACCTTATTCCAGGGTACAGGGCATGGTGTATACAGCCTGCTCTGCTCGGTCATTCGCCAACTCATCGGTATTTTGCCGCTGGCTTTTATTCTGATCCGCATCGGTGGGGTGACCTTATCCTGGGCATCCTTCCCGCTTGCAGAACTTCTCGGACTTGCTTATAGCGCCTTGATGCTGCAGCGTCTTTACAAAAACGAAATTTCAAAGCTCGGCGTCCAGTAATCGGCTTTCCGCTTCGACTAGATCATAGATCAGCGGGTCACGCACGAGGTGCGCCCAGACCGTATAGGTCGCTTTGACAAAATCATCGTTAAGAGGGATATCCTCTTCAATCAGCGGGCAGGCATAAGGCAGGTCCTCAAAATGATAAATCAGCTTCAAGACTCCGTCCTCATCGAGATACGGCGAAAGCGGGTAGGTCCGGCATTGCAGCGGACGCTCCTTTCGCGGACAATGAGGCGGGGTTTTGCATTTCACGAAATAAACATTGCCGCGCCAGGAGTCCGGAAATTCATAATCCTCCGCGTTTTCCACAGTCCATGTCAGCCAGTCGTCCTTTCTGCTGTGGAGTTTTTCTTCACCGGGGTAAAGGTAGATGCCGAGTTCTTCTCCGTCTGTATCGCCTGCGGTGCAGCAGGCCGCGCCGCATAGCCTGCCGCAGTCTCCGTCAATCGGGCAGACGCTGTCCAGCAATCTGTAAATCGCCTGCCATGTTCGTTTTTTTATCGTACTTTTCATAAGTCCAGTATAAGGGAAAGCGCGGAAAAAGGCAAACAAAAAACCGGATACCAGAAGAGAGGTATATCATAACTTTAACGCTACTTTAACGGCTTTTGGTGGTAAACTAGGATTGGGAGCAGTATGGGAATACCGCTCGAAAAGATTCATATACTTAGAAATAATTGATAGATAAGATGAGGGAAATTATGAAACTTGGAATTGACGTTGGTTCAACTACAGTAAAACTGGTGCTGCTCAATGAACAGGATGAGATTCTGTATCAAAAATATGAGCGTCATATGTCAAGTGTTTTTGATAAGGTCAGTGAATTGCTTCATGACATGCAGCGCGAAATCGGAGATGTTGAGGTCAAGGTTGTCATCACAGGCTCCGGAGGCTTGGCGCTCGCCGATAAAATCGGCGCGAAATTTGAGCAGGAGGTTATCACCTGTTCTCTTGCGGTGCAGAAGCTGATCCCTGAGACCGATGTGGTAATCGAGCTTGGCGGAGAGGACGCGAAGATTACATATTTCGGTGCTTCCGTGGAACAGCGTATGAACGGTACCTGCGCGGGCGGTACCGGCGCGTTTATCGACCAGATGGCGATTCTTTTGAATACGGACGGGGACGGACTCAATGAAGCCGCTAAGGATTATTCGGTTATTTATCCGATCGCGGCGCGCTGCGGCGTGTTTGCTAAGACAGATATTCAGCCGCTGATCAACGAGGGCGCGCCGATTGAGAATCTGGCGGCCTCCATCTTCCAGGCAGTGGTCAATCAGACCATCAGTGGACTCGCCTGCGGTCGCAGGATCACGGGTAAGGTCGCCTTTTTGGGCGGACCGTTGACCTATCTGTCGGAGCTGCGCAAACGCTTCATCGAAACCTTGCAGCTGGCGCCGGAGGACGTGATCTTTCCGGACAATTCAAAATATTTCGTTGCCATGGGGGCAGCCTTTATGGCAGAGGGGCAGCAGATGGTCAGCCTTGCGGAGCTGATCGCGAAGGTTGAAACGGTGGATCCGCTCGCGGATTCCGTAACCAAGCGTGTAGAACCGTTGTTTGCTGATGAAGCAGAATATCGGGAATTTTGCGAGCGCCACGCGAGGGCGAAGATTGCCAGAAGCGAGCTGGCCGCGTGCGAAGGACCACTTTTTTTAGGCATCGATGCCGGCTCGACCACGACCAAAGCCGCGCTGATCGACCAAAACGAAAAGCTCGTGTTCTCTTTTTACCGCAACAACGAGGGAAACCCGCTGGAGGCGACCAAGCAGCTGCTGACGGAGCTCTACGAGCAATTGCCGGCTGCGTGCTATATCGCCAATACAACCGTAACCGGATACGGAGAAGGGCTGATTAAGGCCGGCTTTAATGCGGACTATGGGATTATCGAGACGATGGCGCATTACAAGGCGGCGGAGGAATTCCTGCCCGGTGTTGATTTTATCCTCGACATCGGCGGACAGGACATGAAGTGCATGCGCATCAAGGACGGTGCGATCTATCATATCATGCTCAACGAAGCGTGTTCTTCTGGCTGCGGTTCCTTTATCGAAACCTACGCGAAGTCTGTCAACATGCCGGTCGAGGAATTCGCCCGCATCGGGCTTTTGGCGCAGCATCCGGTGGATCTGGGCACGCGCTGCACGGTATTTATGAATTCCATGGTGAAACAGGCACAGAAGGAAGGCGCGAGTATCGGTGACATCGCCGCGGGGCTGTCTTATTCGGTCATCAAGAATGCTCTGTACAAGGTCATCAAGCTGCGCAATCCGGATGAAGCAGGAGATAAAATCGTCGTACAGGGAGGAACTTTCCTCAACGAGTCGGTTCTGCGCGCCATCGAAAAGGTGCTCGGCAAAGAGGTCGTGCGGCCGGATATTGCCGGTCTGATGGGCGCTTACGGCTGCGCCCTGCATTCCAAAGCAAATTGGAGCGACGGACATGTTTCCGATATCCTGTCGCTCGAAAGCGTGCGGGTTTTCCATGCGGGCAGTTCAAACGCCAGATGCCGCGGATGCGAGAATCAGTGCATGCTGACCATCACGCGCTTTAACGACGGAGAACGCTTTGTAACCGGAAACCGCTGTGAGCGCGGCGCGGGAAAAGAAAACAAAACCAAGGATTTGCCAAACCTGTATGCCTATAAATTAAAGCGATTGTTTGGCTATCAGCCGCTTGCAGAGTCTGCGGCGCCGCGCGGGCATGTGGCTTTGCCGCGGGTATTGAATCTATATGAGGATTATCCGTTCTGGTTTACCTTCTTTACGAAGCTGGGCTACCGCGTAGTGCTTTCGCCGATGTCAAGCAAGGAACTCTACGAAAAGGGCATGGATACGATCTCTTCCGATACGGCCTGCTATCCGGCCAAGCTGGTGCATGGGCATATCAAGACTTTGGTAGAGATGGGCGAAAAGTGGATCTTTTATCCTTGCATCAACTATGAACAGTGGGAAACCAAGGACGCGCAGAACCATTATAACTGTCCGATCGTCGCCACCTATCCGGAGGTCATCGCCAATAACATGAACGAGATCTTCACCGAATACGGGGTAGAATTCACGCATCCGTTTGTCCCGTATGACAAGGACGAACGTCTGGTGCCGCGTCTGTATGAGATTCTCAAACACAAGGGAATCGAAAAACATGAGATCAAGGAGGCGGTCCTCGCGGCTCGCGCAGAACAGCAGGCCTTCAAGCGTGATGTCGAGGCGGAGGGAGAACGCGCCATCGCGTACGCCAGAGAACATCACAAAAAAGCCATCGTACTTTCCGGCAGACCATACCACCTGGATACCGAGATCAACCATGGCATTGATAAGATGATCACTTCCTACGATATGGTGGTTTTGTCAGAAGACGCTGTCTGCCACATGGGCAAGCTTCCGCGGCCGATCCGCGTACTCGACCAATGGGCCTATCATTCCAGACTCTACCGGGCGGCGGACTATGTCTGCCAGCACGACGGCGTGGAGTTTGTGCAGCTCAATTCCTTCGGCTGCGGCGTAGACGCGGTGACGACGGATCAGGTAGAGGAAATTTTAGAGCGTTCCAACAAGCTTTATACGCTGCTCAAGATCGACGAGGGCAACAACCTCGGCGCGGTGCGTATCCGTATCCGCTCGCTGGCAGCTGCGATGGAAGAACGTGACAAGAACGGCATCAAAGCGGTACATAATCTCAAACCGTATACGAGGGCCTATTTTACCAAGGAAATGCGTAAGGACTATACGCTGCTGATCCCGCAGATGTCACCGATTCATTTCCAGTATTTAGAGGTGGCACTGCAATCCTGCGGCTACAAGGCTGTTGTCATTCCAACCGTAGACAAACACGCGATCGACGAGGGACTCAAATACGTCAACAACGATGCTTGCTACCCGACTTTGGTCACACTCGGCAAGATGATCAGCACTCTCAAGTCCGGCAAGTACGACCTCAACAAGACTGCGCTGGTCATGTCACAGACGGGCGGCGGCTGCAGAGCCAGCAACTATATCGCGCTGCTGCGTAAGGCGCTCAAGGATCTGCATATGGAGCAGGTGCCGGTGGTATCCTTCAATATGGCGGGTTTGGAGAGCAATCCGGGATTTAAGATTACGCCGGCGATGGGCAAACGCCTGCTGCTTGCGGTCATGTACGGAGATCTTTTCCAAAGGCTGCTTTACGCGACCAGACCGTATGAGGAAGTTCCGGGCGCGGCGGAAGGCATCATGAAAAAATACGAGGCCGAGATTTTCGAAAACTGCCGCGACGGCAAGTTCAGTACCTACAAGCGGCTGGTGCAGGAGATCGTCCGCGATTACGATACCATGCCGCTGCGCAGAATCAAAAAGCCGCGCGTCGGCGTGGTCGGCGAGATCCTTGTCAAATATCATCCGGACGCGAACAACAATATCGTCGATATCATCGAAAAAGAAGGCGGCGAGGCGGTCGTTTTGGATTTGATAGACTTCTTCCTCTACGGGATGTACAGCAAGAAGTTCAATTATGAGAACCTGTCCGGCACCTATCAGCAATACAAGCTGAATCAGGCAGCAATCGCTCTGGTGGAGCAGTTCCGCAGACCGCTGCGCAAGGCTCTGCGCCAAAGCAGACGTTTTGAGGAACCGTCCTATATCCAAAAGACCGCGGAGGAAGCGTCAGAGATCGCTTCGATCGGCAACCAGTGCGGAGAGGGCTGGCTCCTGACCGGCGAAATGATCGAGCTGATCAAGGATGGCGCGAGCAATATCGCCTGTCTGCAGCCGTTCGCCTGCCTGCCGAATCATGTGACCGGCAAGGGTATGATGAAAGCCATTCGGGAACGCTATCCGAAGGCAAATATCGTAGCTATCGATTATGATCCGGGCGCCAGCAATGTCAACCAGCTCAACCGCATCAAGCTGATGATGGCGACTGCGCACAAGAACCTCAAGGAGGCAGAGGAGACAGAGGAGGCTCCGGAGGTTACCGCATAAATTGATTCTTCGTAACTCTTTTTGCGCCGATTTTGTCCGCTTCGGATGGGGTCGGCGCAAAAATATATGAAAAAACCTTGAAAAAGCCCAAAACATGTCGTATAATAATCTCTGCTAAACACATAGTGAAAAATCAAATCAGTTAGGAGGTGTCTCCATGGGAAGACACGGTACGATCGCAGGCAGAAAGGCCGCGCAGGACTCTAAAAGAGCCGCAATGTTCACAAAATACGCAAGGGCTATTACCGTTGCCGCGAAGGCAGGCGGTGATCCTGAATATAACGCGACCCTCAGACTGGCAATCGAAAAAGCGAAAGCCATCTCCATGCCGAACGATAACATTACAAGAGCGATCAAAAAAGGAACCGGAGAATTAGCCGGTGAAACATATGAAGAATTGAGCTTTGAAGGCTACGGCGTAGGCGGCGTCGCGGTCATCGTAGAAGCGCTGACGGATAACACGAACAGAACGACTTCCTCCGTCAGATCCACCTTTGATAAATACGGCGGCAATCTTGGAACGCCGGGCTGCGTATCCTACATGTTTTCCCGTAAGGGTATCATCATCATCGAAAAGACCGATGCGGTGGATGAGGACGCTTTGCTGGAAACCGCGCTGGAAGCAGGCGCTGACGACATGATCGTGCAGGAGGACAGCTTCGAGATCGTTACTGACCCGTCCGCATATACTGACGTACATCACGCGCTTGCGGACGCAGGCTACGAAATCGTGGAATCTGATGTGGAATACGTACCGTCGATGGAAGCCGCGCCGAAGGATGAACATGACATCGCAAAGCTGGCGAAGATGATCGAAATTCTGGAAGACAATGACGACGTCCAGAAGGTATATACAAATTGCTCCATTGACCTGTTCGAGGAATAATGAGCAAAAATGCGCTTATAATATAACAATGAATCCTGGGTTATGCGTTGAGGACATATAATTGAACCTACACTTGAATTTCGGGAGTCCGGGTTTCGCTCGGCATTATGTCAGGCCGTCTTTGGAGCGGAAGACAGAAGCAGGCAACAGGACACCCACCTATCGTAAGATAGGGCGTCAATTATATCCTTGACGGTAATTTGGGATTTTTGTTTATCCTGTGGGAAGTCTCACATAGAGCGTCCCGCATCACGTAGAATAGCAGAGGATTTGAAGTTTCAAATCCTCTTTGTAAATAGAGATAAAGAGGTTTGTAAATGAGTGAGAGAATCGTCATCATCGACGGAAACAGTTTGATCAACAGAGCCTATTACGCGATGCAAAAACCGATGATCACCAAGGATGGAATTTATACCCAGGGCATCTTCGGGTTTATCAACATGCTGAATAAGATCATCGGGGATTATGAACCGGCTTATCTGACGGTAGCCTTTGACTTAAAAGCACCGACCTTTCGCCATTTGGAATATGACGCGTATAAGGCAGGCCGCAAGCCGATGCCGCCGGAGCTTGTCATGCAGATGCCGCTGCTCAAGGAAGTGCTGGCCGCTATGCGCATCAAAACGTTGGAATTGGAAGGCTACGAAGCCGACGATATTATCGGAACGGCGGCGCGGCTTGCCGAAGAGGCAGATATCGAGCCTCTGATCATTACCGGAGACAAGGACGCGCTGCAGCTGGCGACCGACAAGACAAAGATTCTCATCACCAAAAAAGGAATCTCGGAGTTCGCTTTGTTCGATTATGACAAGATGGTCGAGCACTACGGTTTGACACCGGCACAGTTCATCGACCTCAAAGGATTGATGGGCGACAGCTCTGACAATATCCCCGGGATTCCGGGCATCGGAGAAAAGACCGGAATCGCTTTGCTCAAGCAGTTCGATTCCGTAGAGAATCTTTTGGCGCGTGCCGACGAAATCACGAAGCCCGCACTGCGCAAAAAAGTAGAGGAAAACGCGCAGCTCGCGGTCCTGAGCAAACGTCTGGCAACGATTAACCGTTTCGTGCCGATAGAACTTGACTTTGAAAAAATGCGCGTAGGAGAGCCGGATTATGACAAACTGATCGCGCTGTATCAAAAGCTGGAATTCAATAGTTTTCTTAAGAAACTGTCTAAAAAAGAGATCCCACAGGAGACGTTCGACTTCGCACCGGGCGAGGTGAAACAGCTTCGCCTGAGAAACGAGGCGGAGCTCGCGGAACTGGACGCGCTGCGGCAAAAAGAAGTTTTTCTCAAAACCTTCGGTGACAGCAGCCATGTGCGGAAGCCGCAGATGGACGGAATCTTCCTGCGCAGCGGGGATGTGGTGTATTATCTGGACTGCCGCGCGATTCCCGCCGAGATTTGCGCGCGTAAATTAAACACGCTGCAGCTAAGGCTTTGGGGACACGATATCAAGGATGACCTTTACAGTCTGATGCGCTATGAGTATCAGGACTTTGAGGTTTCCTTCGATACAGCAATCGCCGCCTATGTCCTGGATGTTTCCAAAAACCGTTATGACTTAAAGAGTCTGGCGTTTGAGCAGCTGCACCTTGCGCTAAAAAGTCCGGAGGAGTATTTTGGCGAAAACAGTCAGCTGGATATGTTCAGCACAGCCGATACGCA
>URWB01000068.1 GCA_900551415.1 uncultured Eubacteriales bacterium | reverse complement strand
GCTCCTGCAACCTTCTTCGTGCTTTCTGCAGCTGCGTCTCACAAACAAACTTATTGATATGTTTGTTCACACGTTCCAAACATTTCTGAAATTCCGCCTGTAATACATCGTCCGTTTTGGTGCCGCAAAACATACCGGTATCTATCGAATCCGCATCTACTAGGCAGGAAAAGCAATAGCGTGTAAGAAACGAAATTTTATCAATCATTTCATCCGAATTTCTGCAATCTTTCGCTACAAACTCTCCGATTTTTGTCTCATCAATATCCGGTAGGGTTGTTTCATTTTTGTATACAGCAAAATTTTCCTCCGGATCTTTTTCGCATCGTTTTTTCTTTTGCGCAATTCGGGCATAAAGAGTCGGGGCTGCGTCCTCTCGTATTCCATCGTAACTAAGCCCCGTATCCGGAATTCCCGCATGATGTCCGGCAATGCAAAGTCCCCCAAGGATACCTGTGATCAATTGATATTGCTGCTGCATAACCACTGCGCCTGCTGTAGAATGATCCACATGAATATTCTCGCCTTTTATCCTCCTTTGAAAAGCATTGCAGTACTTTCCGATATCATGGAGGTTTCCGATTGCAAAACAAAGCTGCTTCAGAGGTGGTATTGAAAAACTTTCACATAGAGCCGCCACATTTTCATTGTGTTCTTTTACACTTTGCGCGCAGCCGGTCTGTTCGTTAAGATGCGCGATATACATCTCCTCAGATTCCTTCACTTTTATCCCTCCTCTTCCACTTCTTATCCTCCGCGCGTTGTCTTTATTGCCTTCATTATACATCTTTTTTTCGTCCCATGTTGACAAATATTTGTAAAAGTCATAGAATTAACAATATAAATTCATTTTTTATGGTTTTTTGGGAGGTTTCGATATGGCTAACAGATCCGGCGGAAGACAGCGCTTACTCGCGGTTTATGAAATTCTCAGAGAATTCAGTGACGAGGAAGTTCCTTTAACAAAAACGCAAATTTGCAAATTACTTTATGAGGAATATAATTTAGAGGCGGATCAACGAACACTTCAGAGCGACCTGGATTGTCTGATGGACGCCGGTTTCGTTCGCGCAAAAAGGAACGAGGGGTTTCACTTTACCTCTCATCCCTTTGAAAATTGGGAGTTAAAAATGTTAGTCGATGGTGTCGCGCAGACAGATTATTTTGAACCGCGTACATTAAACCACATCATTGAAAAAATCATTTCACTTGCGGGTCCGACAGATGCTGAACTGCTGCGCAGGAATCGCCCTGCTCTGGATTACACGGTAGAGGAACGCGATCTCTATTTATCCAAAAACCTAAGTACCTTGATTTCTGCTGTCAAAGAGCTGCATCCGGTGCAATTTGAATATTTCAAGCTGAATGAAAAAAAAGTGCCGGTGCCGCATGGCTCCGGTAGTTACACCGTACACCCCTACGAAATCGTGAAACGCAACACTTTTTATTATCTGGTCAGTTATCAGGAGGGGGACGCGGCGCTGCGCTATTTTCGCGTAGACCGCATGCGGAACGTCGTCATACAAAAGGATCGAAAAAGGCTCTCCCCATGCCACCTTCCGATCGGGGATAAAACGGATGAAATCCATCATTACCTGCGAAACAATACTGACAGTTTTTGGGGTGAAAAAGTCACTTTCGTTGTGCGTCTTGATGCTTTGCCAAGCATTTTATATGACGTCTTTGGAATTGAAAATGTGAATCTTGCAGCAAAGGAAAATCCAAAAATCTTCTGTGTCAAAGCGCAGGACAATGCCGGGCTATATCATAATTTAATGAAGCTTGGCGCCTCTGTGACGGTGTTGGCTCCGGAAGCGGTTCGCGCGCGTTACCTCTGTGAATTACAAAAAATGCTTTCAAACTATGACAAAAGCGCGCACAGCGAAATCTGAGATTTCTATGTGTGCATGCCGTTCATCCATGAATGCCGAATGCCGCTTCATAAGGAGCTTTGCCTTTGGTTCCGAAACTATCGCTGCGCGATAGTTTCTATATAATGAGGCACTGCAGTCAAAAGGGGCTGCGCCCTAACGGTTCTTTTCCGTTAATGCGACAGCCCCTTTGGGGTTCTTGTAAGATCATCCGGGGTGATCATTTTTTATCTGTTTGATTTAGGTTGATTATACAATCAACTCCAAAATATTTTTTACTTTAGCGAAGCATCGGCACTGCTGCGCGTATGCTTGCGGTATCGACGGTGATGTTCGTTACGGTATCCGGTCTTTGCGTTTCTTCCGCGTCGATACCGTAAAGAATCAGTGCCAGCTTGTGACCGGACGCGAGGACATGATCTGTCGGAACCATATCGATTTCATAGTGACAGAACTCGCCCGGCACGATTTTTTCCTTACTCCAGAGGCAGCTTCGGTTCTGCGCGTTCAGCCAGCCGCGGGAAATAACCTTGTATGCCGACGGCTCTTTTTCAAGACCGAACGTATACGTACCGTCCGGATGCTGGATCTCCTCCTCGGTGATGCGGCAGGCCTCTCCCAAATCCACCAGCATCGCACTGAGGATCGCGGTTTCGCGGTCGATTGCCGCATCGAAAGAGAGCTTGACCGTTCCGCTGATTCTCAGGCTCTCCGCTTCAGTCTGTGCCGTTTCCGCAAACGGGTCCCAGATGAACTGCAAGCAGTGCTGCTTCTCCGCGTCATCACGCAGCACCAGCTCATCGAGCCATTCCTTCAAATTATCCTTTTCCTTATCATAAACGGTCTTGGCAAGATCATCAACGATAAGCTTTTTGCCGATAGCCTTGATTGGGAAGCGTTCCTCCCGGCAGTCTGCCGGCGGCCAGGTGTCGGAGTGCATCCAAACGGACTGATCCACGCAGCTTTCTACCAGTACTGCCGGTTCGTTTTCGATGCCGTTGTCCACGCCCTTGAGATAATGCTCCAGCCAGCGTTCTAAGATTTCAAGCATATGGGAATCCCGCAGCTTGTGGATATAGACGTGCTGTCCTTGATGGAGCATCATTTTTACCGGGATGCCGCGCTTCTCCAGTTCCCGGAAGAACGGCACGCACTGGTTGGTTTTGACGTTCCAGTCATTGATGCCATGTACGATGAACACCGAGGCTTTGATTTTATCCACCAGATTCAAATAGTTTCTTTCGTCCCAAAAACGATTGTAGTTGCCGGAGGCGCGGTCTTCTCCGCGTACAAGCGCCGCGAGCGCCGCGTCATAGGCCTCCTTGACCTTCTCGTAATCCTCCGCGTCCTTAGCTCTGCTAAAACAGTATTTTGCCAGAATATCCAGGTCGTCACCCTGCCAGCCCATCGCAGGAAGATTCAGTCCGCCGACGCGGTAATACGCATACCAGTTGGAAATCGCGGCCTCCGGAATGATGGTCTTCAACCCCTCCACGCCTGTGGTCGCCACGCCGATACACATGGTGCCAAGGTAGGATTTCGCGGTCATCGCCACGTTGCCGCTGCACCAGGAGGCTTTGATTTCGATATTTTGCGTCATGTCGGTAAACGCGCGGCAGCGTCCGTTAAGCCAGTCGATGACGGCTTTGAACGCCAATACCTCTTCTCTGGATCCGGTCAAGGTGAAGCCTTCGGAGCCGCGGGTCCCCAATCCGCCGCAAAGGACGGTCGCGTAGCCGCGCGCGTTAAAGTATTCATAGATATCGGAAACACATTCAAACTCCGGTTCCGCGTCAATCGGCGCGTGTTCCGCGAATCCCATCGTCTTGCGTTCAACAAAGGGTCCTGCGGTGATCTTCGCTTCATACGCCTCGTAATCAAAGCGAATGTCTTCCTCCTTGATGTCCTGCGCCGCGAACGCCTGTACTTCACAATTGACATCGTGCGGAACATACCAATCCTCGTTGCAGGTCAGCATATACGGATTGGCAATGTAAATCGCCGGAACCTTCTCGCCTTCCCACAGGTCGCGCGGAAGTCTGAGATAGACGGCGATGAGATCCTTTTTGCCGTCGCCGTCAGTATCCACAGGCGTTTCCACGTAGACCCGTTCTGTGATGTATGGTTTCTTCTCCATCGTATTCACCATTATTTTACATCTTCCTCTTTCTTTGTTTTTTTCAAATACTTGATCCAGACGCATACGAAGACTACGCCTAAGAGCAGCATCACGATCAGGAATCCAAAGTACTGTCTGAATCCGCTTACGCCCGGGTTGCCGTCAATCAGCGCGCCTGCCAAAAGCGAGCAGAAAATCTCCGGCAGATACCCTACCGTAGAGATGACACCGGCCGCTGTACCGGAGTACTTCGCCGGAATCGCGCCTTCATCCATCATCGCCCAGGTCATCGCGTAATTGACATTGTAGAAAATGTAAATGACAATAAACAGCACCGTAAACGCCATGATGCTTCCGGAATTTGTCGGCAGAAGCAAAATGCCCAGTGTGCCTGCTGCCATAGCCAGGAAAGAAATCAGCAGCATTTTGCCGGTACCGACCTTATCGGTAATGAAACCGCCGCCGACGTTGCCAAACAGCGAGAACCATCTCTTGATCGCAGCCAGTGTCGCGGTGAACGTGACAGAAGCTCCCAGGATACCTGTCGCATACGGTGTGAAGTAGTAGAGGGAAAGTGTGAAAACATAATTGCAGAAGGTAACGAAACCGATGATCCATACTGCAGGCAGTTTGAGCACTTCTCCGATACCCTGGAAGGAAATTCTTTCGCTTTCTTCTATCTTATCATCCTTGACCGTCAGGAATGACAGGACGCCCATCAGGATGGTCAGTACGGAATAGAATACGATGACATATTTCATACCCTGTGCTTGATCCTCCATCTGCCCCGCGCCGATTCGGAATGCAACGACAGCCGCCATGGCCATCAGTGCAGCTGCGACGCCTCTGCCGCCTTCAAAGAAACCGAAGGCTTTTCCCTGGTCTCCGGAGCCGGACAGGATACGAACCGCTTTCACGCAGGCAGGCCAGAACGCGAACAGCGAGCTGACGCCCCAAAACGCATACAGGCAGACGAGTGCCGGAAAGTCCAACGGCAGTAAGTGTACCAGTCCGCCGATTCCGGTACCGAGCAGGGATACGGTCAGAATCGTTCTGGTGGAAAAACGGTCAGCGACGATACCGCCGAACAAGTAGGAAATCATACCAAACACGCCGAGTACGCTTCCAAAAACGCCCATCTGCACATTGGTAAGGTGATAGGTTTCCAAATATACATCGTAATAGTCAAAACGGAAGTACGGCAACCCATAGATGATCGCGCCGCTGAACGCGACAATCAGGATCGCCAGAAAGTTTTTGGACATTTTTTCGCCCAGTCCCATCTTTGCAAGTAACTTATTCATGCTTTGTCTCCTTTTCTGGTAAAATTGAATGGTTTAGTGTAATCTATATACCTCGGAAAACTTGTTCCGTAAGTAATCCATGTAATCGTCGGAGGACAACGGTCTGCCGCACGCGTTTTCGATCAGCTCTCTGCTGGAATACAGCGAACCGTACCGATAGATCCGCTGCGAAAGCCACGTATGGATTTCATCAAATGCGCCGTCTGCCATCAGCGTATGCATGTCGCCGATCTGTTCGTTCATTGCCGCCGCCAGCTGCGCTGCGGTAATATTGGCAATGAAGTACGACGGAAAATATCCGACATAGCCTGCCGCCCAGTGGATATCCTGCAGTACCCCCTCCGCGTCGTTTTGCGGGCGAATGCCAAGATAGGCTTCGTACTTTTCGCTCCATGCCTCCGCAAGCGTGTCTATGTTTAAGCTGCCGCTGATGATGTCCTTCTCCAGTTCATATCGAATGATGATATGCAGCAGGTAGGTCAGTTCATCCGCCTCCAGGCGAAGCAGCGATGGCTGCGCGTAATTGACGGACGCAAATAAATCCCGCGGCGTATAAGCCTTCAGCTGCGGCAGGATTTCAACCAGCGGCTCGTAAATGTACTGCCAAAAGCCCTCGCTTTTGCCGATGATGTTTTCATAAAGCCTGCCAATCGTTTCCTCTACCGCGAACGACGGCACCTCGGCAAGCAGCGTTCCCATCAGCTCCTTGCTGATCGACTGCTGATAGATGCCCCGGCCGCCGCAGTGCAGAATATTAAAAATGCCGCCCCAAAAATCGTCCTCAGCAAAGCTATTGACAACGCGTACATCATCCGGCGAGCTTGCCAGAATGGTCGGGTGCGATCCGATATCTACCCGCCCGCTGTCAAAATCGAAGCCGATTTTTTTGAGTATCATTTCCCAGACTGCCTGCTGCTTTTCGCGGCTGACAGGTCCGACCGCAATGCGCTTCGGCGCGTCGCCGCTTCTGTTTTTTTCCTCCACGCGTCCCAAAAGCGCGATGAGCGGCGGCTTGATTTCCGCGGTCATGCTGTCGATGATCTCTACTGTAAGTCCTTCGACGTAGTGTTCCAAAAGCGCGTCGTAAGGTTCCTTTTCATACCCCCAATACCGCGTGAAATCGCGAAAGGTGTCGAAAATTTGCTTCAGATACGGCAGGAAGCCCTGCAAGTCCTGTTTTTCCTTCGCTTCCGTCCAAACCTGCTCGGAAACCGCGATCAATTCCACGTAGCGTTGATATTCTGCTTCCGGAATGGCGCGCACGCTTTCAGCGCTGACAAGCAGCTTCTTGATCATCGCGTCTGTCAAAAAATCGTTTTTTCGGTTATCCTTAAAATAGGCTGCCAATTTATGAAAGCGGCTGTCGGACAAAAGCCGATATTGTTCCCCGGCGAGGAAAGACATCACCTTACTTCGATAGCTGATTGCATTTTTAGGCATGTAGGTAATCTTATCCCAATAAATCAGAGAATTGGTCGTATATTTATAGTATTCTATTTTTTCAATGATGCTTTTTAACTCAGCAAGCTGTGACTGGTAGCTCATGCTTCCTCCTCTTTTCTGTTGTACTTCTGAAACAGTGTCACCATGACCAGAGCGGCGAGGAAATATAAGGCGGCTGCGATATAATACGCGCTGCGATATCCCTCCTGCGTTGCGAAGAGAAATTTTCCCGTAAAATTACCGCTGACGATGCTGACGATGCCTGCCATAAAATTCACCACAGAGGTAAAGGCCGGACGCAGATGCTTCGGCGCGATCATCATTGAAAGCGAGCTTTCCGCAGGGCTTCCCAGATTGGCAAGACCCGCCCGCATAAACAGTCCGATGCCGACCATCGGGATCATCGCTTTACCGAACCGGTCTCCGTTTGCGATGATCAGCATAAACGGTACGGACAGCAGAACCGTAAAACAGATGGTTCCCACCGTTCCCAGCTTTTTGACCACATACGGCGTAAACAGCATGAACAGCACAATCGCAGCGTAGGAAATCGAAACCAAAAGCGACGCGGTCGCCTTGTCGATATGCAGATTCCGATTGAGAAATACCGTATAATAGGAGGTGAAGAGTCCCATGGCAAAGGAAATCAACGCCCAATACAGCAGGTACATCAACGCGTCCTTGCGGAACAATACACTGATGATATCTCGGGCTCTCTCCCGCAGGCTCTGCTTCTGCTCTGTTTCTTCTTTTACTGCCGCATAGTCCTCTTTTTTTTCGTGGATGAATAAAATCGGGAGAATGGAAAGCAGCGTCACAAGGCCGGTGATGATCAGCACATCTCTGTTTCCGTCAAGATAGGCAGTGCGGACGCTCTTTGACACCTCCGCGATATAGGCGGTCTGTGCTTTCGCCTCGGCATAGGAAAATCCCGCGTGTACGGAAAAGAGCTTGACGGTCGCCGCGCCGCCCAA
Organism: uncultured Eubacteriales bacterium; assembly: GCA_900551415.1. Taxonomy (GTDB): domain Bacteria; phylum Bacillota; class Clostridia; order Peptostreptococcales; family Anaerovoracaceae; genus CAG-238. The sequence goes on along the minus strand of URWB01000068.1, from coordinate 5,259 downwards.
AAACGTAGTCAGAAAATATCCGACATAGCCCATATAATAGGTACGCGTATACCAGTCGATGCTTTTGCCTCCCGCATGATCCGCGTAGGCTGCCACATATGGAGCCAGCATGATGAAATGCAGCTGTACGCCGGTCAGCGCCAGCAGGGTTGATAGATAAAAGACCATCTCCGATTTGATATAGACGACGCAGAAGAATGCCGCTGAAGTAGCCGATGCGCAGAACAGCAGCAGCTTCTTGTAGCCGCTCTTCGGCGCCAAAAGCAGAATGAAGGCGCTCAAAAACGTCGCATAGCCGTAAAACGCCCAAAAAGACGTTGCCGTCGACAGAGATACCTCCTGCAGATAGTTGACATAGGTATCATATAAAATGCCGCTCGCCAGATTATTGATCACATAGCTGACGATGAACAAAATCAGATTTCTCTTTTGTCTTTGCTGCACAGATTGCGCATGTTCCATCATATAGCCCTCCTGTCTTTCCGCATAGCGCAATCAGTCAGTGACTGATTGCGTAAAGCATACATTTCAAATCTATTTCAAATTATACTGCGTAAAGAACGGATGCAGGAGATTCGCAGCGAACTGCGGATCGAAATGCGGTTTGCGCGGAGTATGCGCATCTTCCTGCAAGTCGAGACGCTTGCGCGCGGCAACGAGCTCCTCGTTCTCGATCTGCTCCATGATTGCCAAAAAAACTCTCGCTTCCCGCTTCATCTTCTGCAAGTTGAATTTATGCGTTCGTACGGTCGCGACGCTGATCGACATGGCCTCGCAGAGCGCCTTATTGTCCTTTTGGCGGTACATACCCTCTAGGACCTCCTTTTGGCTGTCCGAAAGCCCGTTTACCTGCTTATCCATTTCCAAAAGGCTTTCAAACACGCCGCCATGTTCGTCGAAGAGGTGCTCCTGCATGGCGCGGTGCGCGCTCACGGATCTGCCGCGTGAGGTATAGATCAGCCCCTCTTCAAATCTTTCGCCGCAAAAGATGCATTGATACACCTGTTCCTCATCTAACCGAACATAGCCCTGAATCAATTCTTCCAATGTCAGTTCCTTGAATTCCATACAGCGTGTGCCTCCCTCTTATTGCATCTATGTTTTTATCAAACGTTTGCGTATTTATAAACATTTTTCTGTTTCGTTTACGTTTAACAAAACATTAACACATTTTTGTTTTCATTTCAATGCCTTTTTTGAATTTTTACATAAAAAAACAGCACCCCGCATAGCCGGCCCTTACGCCAGCCTTTCGCGCGATACTGTTTTTTGATTTGATTCCGTTTTAATATTCCCGTTTGCTGGTGTTTGACCAGATGCCCATTTTTTCGGCCTCGCGTATCATATCATCGCGAAAATCCGGATGGGAGATGCCGATCAGCATTTCTGCGCGTTCCCAGGTGGACTTGCCCTTGAGATTGACCGCACCGTATTCTGTCACGATAAAGCCGGTACAGGAACGTGGTGTCGTGACCACAGAGCCCGGCGGCAGAATCGGTGTGATCAGGGATACGCGCCTGCCGTCCTTGAGCGTTCTGGTGGACGGCAGGCATAAGAAGCTCTTGCCGCCGTTGGAACGGTAGGCGCCGATTACGAAGTCGAGCTGACCGCCGGTACCGCTGACCTGTTTATAACCGGCGGTCTCCGCACAGACCTGCCCGTAAATATCGACCGCGATACAACTGTTGATGGAAACGAATTTGTTGATCTCCGCGATGTTCGTGCAGTTGTTGACCCACTCGACCGGCGCGCAGCAGCAGGTCGGATTGTTGTTGATAAAATCATAGAGCCGCTTGCTGCCGGCCGCAAAGGAATAAACCGCTCTGCCATGGTTCATCGGCAGATTGATCTTATTGACGATCTTGCCCGCCGCGTAAAGATCCAAATACGCATCCACGAACATTTCTGTATGAATATTCAGTTCATTGATATCAGAATTCGCCAATAAGGAGCCGACTGACGACGGCAGACCTCCGATACCGATTTGAATGGTGGAACCGCTTTCCAGATTCTGCACGACATGATTGGCGATCTCCTGATCCTCTGCGGACGGTGCCTTCATTTTCAACTCTGCCAGCGGCAGATTTTCGCCCTCGACGATATAGTCTACGTCTTTAATATTAATCTCGTTGCTATAGCCGTAAGCAAACGGCATGTTTTCATTGACCTCCACGACGATCTTGCGCGCGCCGCGAATGACGCCCAGCATATCCGCGACCTGCGGTCCGAGGTTAAAATCCCCGTTGCTGTCCATCGGTCCGACCTGAAACATCGCGACATCGATGTGATTGCCATTGTCATTCCAAAGCTCCGGCAGTTCGCAGAACATCATCGGCATGTACCAGCAGTTTCCTTCGTCTGCCATGCGGCGGTCGAAAGCACTGAAATGCGCGGAAGTAAAGCGCACATGCTTCGGTCCTTCCTCTCCGAGTGCTGCGGCAGCCCGATAAGTAGCCAGAGGTTCCTCGTGGATTCCCACCGTCGATAAAATCGTAACATCCCGCAGCTCAGACACGCGCATCGCGAGTGCCTTATCCATCGTATCGACAATACCCGCGCCGGTACCGAAATGCACGCGGTATCCGTTGCGCACGACCTGTGCTGCTGTCTCTGCCGAAACCCGCTTGCTTTCATATTCCAGTTTATAATTATTTGACTGCATCTTTGTCTCCTTTCGTCCTGTCCTCCAGACCACCTGCAAAGGTCTTCGTGTACCTTCTTATCATACCACTTTTGCTCCGCGCACGCACGCAAAACTTTACTTTCCCCGTAGCGCCCACATGCGGCCTTCGCTATCCCGGCGGGTCGCAGCCTTTATACGTGCTTTCAGTTCTCACAATGCGGAACACCGCAAGCTTTGCGCGAAGGGACGCGGCAGGTTCAAAAGGAAAACGCGTGAGAGGACGCGGCAGGCGCGGGCAGAGAATGGGCGCGATTTTTTGCGACAGGCAATGCTCCGCGCGCTATGGCTGCAGACGGTTTCTGTCACGCGGGAATGCCGCCGCTTCGCGGATGTTTTCCAGTCCGAGGAGCTTTTCGACCACGCGCTCCATACCCAGACCGAAACCGCCATGCGGCGGCAGGCCGTATTTGTGCATGGTCAGGTAGTTTTCAAAGTCAGCCGGATCCATATGGTGCTTTTTCATTTTGGCAACCTGCTGTTCATAATCATGGATGCGCTGTCCGCCGGTGGTGATCTCCAGTCCATGCAAAAGCAGATCATAGCTGAGCGTATAGCGCGGATTCTCCGGATCATCCATCGCGTAGAACGGCCGTTTGACCGACGGATAATGGGTCACAAACACCAACGGAGAACCGGTTTCCGCGAGGAAATGCTGTCCCAGCCATTTTTCTTCCTCCGGCGAAAGGTCTACCGGATCGGTGATCTTTTTGCCGCTGGTTTTGGCGTAGAGCTCCTTGGCATCGGCAAAACGGATCTGCGGGATCTGTACGGTTTTCAAGTCCGGCAGCCGCTGGCCCTTTCCCAGCACCAGATCCAGTTCGTCCGCATATTCCCGGTTCAACAGATCGAAGATGGAGACAAACATGCGCGCTTCCAGCTCCATCAGGTCCTCAAAGCTGTTGATAAAGCCCATTTCCAGATCCATGCCTTGAAACTCTGTCAGATGGCGCGGTGTGTTGGAATTCTCGCCGCGGAACACCGGCCCGACGGTGAAGACCTTTTCAAAGACGCCGACCATCGCCTGCTTGTATTGCTGCGGACTCTGATTCAGATACGCGCGCTGGTCGAAATATTTGACCATGAACATATCCGCGCCGCCCTCGGCGCCGCCCATGACCAGCTTCGGCGGCACGAACTCCACGAAGCCCTCTTCCCGCAGGAAGCTGCGAAAGCCGTACATCACGCCGTCCGCGACACGCATGATCGCGCGGATGCGTGGGTTACGCAGGGCGACCACCCGGTTGTTGAGCATCGTATCCAGCTGCAGATTTTTGATCTTGCGGTCATTGGAGATTTCAAGCGGCAGACTGCCGACCGCGCCGCCGACCTTCGTAATGGTTTCCATTCGGATGTCGAAGCCCAGCGGACTCCGCGCATCGGCGGCGATCCGGCCGTCGAGAAACACCCAGTCCTCCGGCTGGATATCGTGAATATCAAAGGACGATTTTCCTGCTTCCCAGACGCACTGGAATACGCGTCTGGGGCTTCTGACATTGACAAAGGCGAACTCGCCCATATCCTTGATGTGATGGATCGCGCCTTTCACACTTACCGGGTCACCGTCCTGCAGCGTCCCCTCTTTAAACTTCTTGATGATGATTTCGATGTCGCGTGCATCTCGCGACTGCTGTAAATCGATATATTTCATGACTGTTTCCATTCTTTCTATGATTATTTTCGCGCGCACACAGCAGATTTTACCTTGCGCATTTGCCGCCCCGCCTGTCTACCTATGTGTGATTTCCTCTTTTACCAGCTTGTTGACCAGTACCGGATCAGCCTTTCCCTGCAGGCGACGCATGCACTGTCCGATGAAGAATCCGTAGACTTTTTCATCGCCTGCCTTGTACTGCGCAATCACTGCTTCATGCTCGTCCAGGACCGCCTGTACGACCTGCTTGATCGCGCCGTCGTCCTCAATGGCTTCCATATGGTGTTCCTGCACATAGCTTTCGATGTCAAACGCCGGATCGCCCTCGAATACTTTCTCAAAAAGTTCCTTACCCATCACGCGGTTGACTTTGCCGCTTGCCATCATCTTGACGAACTTCGCAAAAATCTCCGGCACGATGGCAACCGCCGCTGCGTCGATTTTGTGCTGCCCCATCAGATAAATCGTATGGCCGATCAGCCAGTTTGCGGTTTCCTCCGGCTCACCGCTCAAGGCAGCCGTCCGTTCAAAAATCTCCGCGAAATGCTTTTCCTCAGTCAGGATGCCCGCCGTCTTTTCGCTCATGCCGTAATCTCTCATATAGCGTTTCTGCTTAGCTTCCGCCATCTCCGGCTGGGCCTCGGTCAGACGCTGCATCATCACCTCGTCGATAGCAATCGGCGGAATGTCCGGCTCCGGGAAATAGCGGTAGTCCTGCGCATTCTCTTTGGAACGCATCGAATAGGTCTTGCTGCGGTTGTCATCCCATCGTCTGGTCTCCTGTACGATGCTCTCGCCGAATTCCAGCGCGTCGATCTGCCGTTGGGCTTCAAAGGCGATGGCTCGCTCGATGGCCTTAAAGGAGTTGATGTTCTTCATCTCGGTACGGGTGCCGAAAGTCTCGGAACCGACCTCTCTGACGGAA
>URWB01000067.1 GCA_900551415.1 uncultured Eubacteriales bacterium | reverse complement strand
CGTGCGCGAGATGTGCGGTCACGGTATAGGCCGAGACATGCACGAAGACCCCGAGTGCCTGTATTTATGGCTTTTGAGAATTCCAGATCAAAAAGAGGCGCGCAGGGAAAAATAATGAATCTTAAATGTGACTTTGTTACAGAAAAAAGGTTTTAAAAGCGATAAAATCAGGGTATCAAAACAAACGAGGTGAACAAAATGAAAATTACATTAAATCCGGATAAAGAAATCGTGCAGACGATTCGAGAGGGGTTAAAAAAGACAGGCGGCTACTGTCCATGCCGCAGGGAACGCACAGAAGCAAACAAATGTATGTGCGAAGAGTTTAAAAGACAAATCGAGGACCCGAATTTTGAAGGTTATTGCCATTGTATGCTGTACTATAAATCTTTAGAGGACGAAGAGAAAGGAAAAGAAAAATAATGGAAATGAAAATCACAAATGAAAATTTTGAAAAAGAAGTTTTACAAGCAGATAAAACCGTATTGGCGGATTTTTACGCGGATTGGTGCGGACCATGCAAAATGCTTTCTCCGGTGCTGCATGAAATCGCCGAAGAAAATGCCGATACTGTCAAAGTAGTAAAAATCAATGTCGATGAACAGCCGCAGCTTGCCGGAAGATTCCAGGTTTCCAGTATTCCGCTTCTGCTTGTCTTTCGAGATGGAAAGCTTATTACCAAAGCCGTCGGCTATCGCCCAAAATCCGATATTTTGGAAATGATAAAAGAATAAAAGCGATAGTTCCAAAAAGGAATCAGCAATTCGTCACCCTCCCGCTTCCCGCGGGAGTTTTTTTGTTTCAAAAAGAGCAGAGGATTTTGCATAAATCCGTCTTTTTATCCATAAAATAGTCAGAAATTAAAAAAACATGCAAAAAGATCGAGGTAAAAACATCGTTCACGAACAAAATAAAAGATTAAAATAAGGGCAATAACATGCAGGGGGTGATGGAATGCGAAAGTGCATGCCGATCATAAAATTTGCCGCAGTGTGCGCGCTGTGCGTTTTGATGGTTGGTTTCCGATTTTATATTGCAGACGCAGAGCAAAATCAACAAACGTCAGCTGTTCAGATTACAGACTCCGGCGGATCGCGCGTCTCGGAGGACGGAAGGGTTAAGGTCAGCAAGACGATAGCGGCTTCGGAACTGGAGAATGTCTTTGACATTACCTTGAAGGTGGAAACAAAAAATGATATTTATGAGTTTTGCCGCGAGCCGAATATGGCCGTCGTCATTGTCATGGATATTTCCAACACCATGAATGAAAGCTTCGGAGGAACCACCAGATATGAAGCAGCAATGCAGGCAGCCGAAGCCTTTTTTGATAATTTCGCGGCACAGTCCTCGGATGTCAGCAAAATCGGATATGTCGCGTTTAACACAGACGCGCATCAAATCTTGAACATGCAAAACTGCGGCGAAAAAAATGTAAACGATCTAAAAAATGAAATCAGAAGGAAGAGCGAAGAGATTATTCATCGGAACGGTTACGCGGGCAGCAAAGAAAGATTTACCAACATTGAAGCAGGCTTAAAGATGGCAGAACACATGCTCGGCGCGGAGGGCAACGCAAACGAAAATCAATACATCATTTTTTTAAGTGACGGTTTCCCGACCACTTATACACGAAGCGGATATCAAGGCTATCAGCCGTACTGCAGCGGCGGGAGTGCGGGACAGGATGGCGTGTTTTATGACGCGGTTACCGGAAAGTATTGCAATTACGGCACCAGTTACAGCGATAAAGCAGCGGCAAAAGCCGGTGCTGCCGCAGCCGCGATCAAAAATCAGGGAATCAAAATTTTCAGTATCGGCATTGATATCGGCGGACAGACCATTCAGAGGTTTATCGATCAGACCGCGGGCAAGAATTTTTCGGTTGTAGATCGAATGAGCGAAAATTACGAAATCGGCAGCGCCTCCGAGCCGACGAGTTATCAAAGCTGGCTTAAAAATCGCATCGGCTCCGGTATTTATTATGACAGCAGCAATCCGTCAGAGTTAGAAAAAGCCTACGCCGAAATTTTCCAAAAGATTCAGGAGGAACGGCAGCAAAAAGCAAAGGCAATCTGGATGGTCAACGATCCGATGCCGACGCGCGGCAGCGACGCGTTTGTGGAATTTATAGGATTCTATGACAAATCGCAGGAGCTGGTATCGAATTCCTTAAATGGCATGTATGAGCCGCACGCGGAAAATACCGCGGACTTTGAAACAGCTTCCAAGGCGATTCATTGGGATCTCAAAAGCTCCGGCTATCAAAAAACAGAAGAAGCCGGGCAGACACTCTATCAATATGAACTCACGTATCGCGTCAGACTGCGAAACGAAAACGCGGCATTTTTGGAGGAAACCTCATATCCGACCAACAATCCCACTAAAATGACATATCAAATCATAGAAAAAGTGAACCAGCAAACGGTCGTTTCCGAAAAAAGAAAAATTGAATTTCCGATTCCTTCTGTCAAAGGCTACGATGTCGCGCTGCGTTTCGTCAAAACAGATGAAAGAAACAGACCGGTCGCAGAAGCGGAATTTACGTTGGAACACGATGAGGCGCGCTGCTGCCGCTGCCGCGGAGATGAGAGAAGCGTATTCCTTTTGCCGATGCAGGCAGTATCTGACGAAAACGGTGCGTTTTGCTTTGAAAAAATTCCGTCCGGTCATCGATATACCTTGACTGAAACAAAAATTCCGTCCGGTTACACAAAAAATAATGAGCAGTACCGCGTAACAGCCGCTTACGATAAGGTATCGGTTTTCGTATCACATTCTGACAACAGCGAAACGGAGCTTGATACCGCTCATCCAATACAAATCATCAACCGGGCAGGATATGAGCTTCCGGAAACGGGAGCGGGAGGAAACACGATATTCACAGCGGTGGGCTGCTTTTTGATTTTGATGGCGCTGCTGCGAGAATATGATTTAAAAAAGAATGAGAAGGGGAGAATGAGATGAAAAAAAGAAACCTTGTGACAGCCATGATTTTAGTGACGCTTCTGCTCCTGGGCACGGCAAGCACAGCCTATGCCGCGAAGACGAGCGGAAGTATCGTTGTTCAAAACGCGGTGAGCGGAGAAACCTACAGCATTTATCGTATTTTGGATCTGGATACAGACAGTGAAACCGAACCGAGCGCGTATCGCTATACGGCCAACGCGGCGTGGGAAGGATTTGTAAACAGCGCGCAGATTAAAGATATCTATCTCAAAATAGATGAAACAGACGGACATATTACATGGGCGGCAGAGAAGGATAAGGCAGAAGATATCGCAGCCTTTGTCGCGATCGCGGGACAATACGCTCAAGAGCAAAGCATCTCGCCTGTCAAGGAAGTGACAAATACAGGAGCCGCAAGCGTGGAATTTAAGAATCTTCCATTCGGTTATTATCTTGTACGTTCAAGTCTCGGCGCTTTGTGCGCGATCGACACCACGAATCCGAAGGCCGTCATCAAAGAAAAAAACGAAAAGCCCATCGTGACGAAGGAAGTACAGGAAAACAGCACCGGAAGCTGGGGAAAGCAGAATGATGCCGAGATCGGAGATAAAATACTTTATCAAAGCGTGATTACCGCGGCAGATGGCAATCCGAGCAATTATGTATTCCATGATACGATGAGTGCAGGATTGACATTTTTAAAAGAAGAAGTAAGTGTATATATCAACAATGCCGAAACGCCGCTTACAAGCGGATATCGAATTCTGACCGGACAGGAGGAAGGAAAAAAAGATGCTGCCTGTACTTTTGAGATTCATTTTGAAAACGGAATCATCCATACCAACGATGTGGTGAAGATTTGCTACGCCGCATTGCTGAACGAAAACGCGAAGGTCTGCGATGAGGAAACCAACAGCGTCTACCTGACCTACGGCGAAAACGGAAAAACCACGATAGAAACAACAAAGACCTTTAACTGGAGCTTCGGCGTATATAAATTTACGGAAACAGAAGCGAACGCGGAGGGAGTCAAAGAGAGAATCCCGCTCTCCGGCGCGGAATTCATACTCTACGCGGATGAAGCCTGTCAAAATCCGGTGAAACTGACCGCGAAGCAAAATCAGATCTATCGCGCTGCTGTAAGCGGGGAACAGACCATTTCCTCTATCACGACAGATCAAAGCGGGCGTTTTGTCATAGAAGGTCTCGACGCGGGATACTATTACCTCAAGGAAATCAACGCGCCTGCCGGATATTATCCGCTGAGCGCGCCAGTAAAAATCGAAATCGACCACGAGGGTAAGACTTATCTGTGCCAGGGAAATGAAAAAACAGAGCTCGCGCAGAATCTCGTCGAAGTGCTGAATCAGACCGGTGGTGAACTGCCGACGACAGGCGGCAGCGGAACGATGCTTTTTTACGCGGTCGGCGCGCTGCTGACGATGGGCGCGGGATACCTGCTCAAGCACAAAAAAGAAGATGAGGAAGCAAAAAAATAAGAGATGGAGATACCGACTTCTCCTGCTTGTCGGCATCGCGATCCTGCTTTATCCTTCTCTCAGCAATCTGTGGAATGAAAGCATGGCGAGCAGGGTCATCGCTTCTTACCGTGCGACGGTCAAAGAGACGGATCATGGCGAGGAAGCAGAAATAATGAAAAAAGCGCGGCGCTATAATCGCGCTTTGGCCTCGGCGCAGGAGGAAATTTTTCTGTCCGGCGAGGAAGCGAAAGGCTACCGGAAGCAGCTGTGGCTGGACGAAAACGGGATGATGGGATACCTCGAAATTCCATCTATCAGGGTTTATCTTCCGATTTATCACGGAACAGAGGAAGCGGTTCTGCAAAAAGGGGTGGGGCACCTGTCCTGGACCTCGCTGCCTATCGAGGGAAAGAGCGTGCACAGCGTTCTATCCGGACATCGGGGACTGCCGAGCGCGAAACTGTTTACGGATTTGGATCAGCTGAGAGAGGATGATGCTTTTTCGGTGCATATTTTGGGAAGTGTTCTGACCTATCAGGTCGAACAGATTTGTGTGGTTGCGCCTACGGAAACAGAAGTCCTTCAAATCGAGCCTGAAAAAAATTACTGCACCTTGATGACCTGCACGCCTTATGGCGTGAATACGCAGCGCCTGCTTATCCGCGGTATATTGACAGACACAGACACCACGCAGGAGAGGCAGGAGAGCAGAGAGAAGCCGCAAAGTGAAAAACTTCCGCTGCTTCCCGTTCTCATCGCGGGCAGCTTCGTGCTTGCGGTATGCCTGCTGATACGAAAAAAACGAAAAGGAAAGGAGGAGATCGGATGAAAAACATGCGCATAAAGGGTATGATGCTTTTCCTTATGACAGCGCTGCTGTTTTTCCCTGTGAAGGCGGAAGCTGTCGGCATTTTGGATACGACGAAAGAAGTGACGCTTACCATCAGCTGCAAGGATGGAGACCGCGGCATCGCGAATGCCGGGTTTGAAATCTACCAAATCGGTGGGATTACGGAAGCGGCGGAGATTATTCCGAACGCCGCGTTCGACGGAAGGCTGCCGAAGCTTCGCGAATTAAGCGGCAGCGAATGGAGGGACCTGACACAAGAGCTCTGTCAACTGACGCAAGGTGAAAACCTCGCGCCGGTCGATAGCGGTTATACTGACGAGAACGGTATGCTGCGGTTTCCGCAAGACGGAAAAAAACTGGAGCAGGGGCTTTATCTCATCGTGGGCGGCAGCGCGCGGCAGAACGGATACAGCTATACGCTTTCTTCCTGCCTTGTCTTTTTGCCGTCTGAGGACGCGGAAAGAAAGAACTGGAATTATGAGGTGATCGTGTGCCCGAAATTTACCAAAACAGATATCCCCGTCACGCCGCCTGTGACACCGCCGGAGAAACCGGAGATTCCGGTGGTGCCTCGTGAAGAACCGGAGATTCCGACGCAGCCGCAGAAGCCGGAGGAAACCATCGAAATTCCGAAGACCGGCGACCACGCCTGCCTGCCGCTTTGGATCAGTTTGTGCGGCGTGTGCGCCGCGCAAATGGCAGGGCTGTTTCTGTACAAAAGGAAAAACAGAAGAATGTAGGATATATATCTAAAAATAAAAAATAAATAAAAGGCGCGAAACAGAGGATTTCAGCGAGTTTTTTAAGATGATTCGAAATAAATTATCAAAACTGCGCAAAATCCTCTTTTTGTATTGAAATTTTCGTCTAACGGTGCTATACTATACCCTGTATAAATCTCACAAAAAAACGAAGGTCGAATCCCAAAATATAGGGTCGAACAAAGTCGAAAAATACAGAAAAAAGAGGAAAAAACATGAGTCTAGAAGAAAAAACAAACGGTCAGTATAACGCGGCCCAGATACAGGTCCTTGAGGGACTCGAAGCGGTTCGCAAAAGACCCGGCATGTACATCGGCAGTACAGGTGCCAAGGGTCTGCATCATCTGGTCTATGAAGTCGTGGACAACAGTATCGACGAAGCGCTCGCCGGATATTGCAAAACGATCCATGTCACGATTCAAAAGGACAACTCCGTCATGGTAGAGGATGACGGCAGAGGTATGCCGGTGGACAAGCATCCGAAGCTTGGTATTCCGGCGGTTGAAGTTATTCATACGGTTCTGCATGCCGGCGGCAAATTCGGCGGCGGAGGCTACAAGGTTTCCGGCGGTTTGCACGGTGTCGGCGCGTCCGTCGTCAACGCGCTTTCGACACACATGGAAGTCGAGATCAAGCGAAACGGCAAGATTTACAGACAATGCTACGAAAAGGGCAAGACCGTTTCCAAACTGGAGGTTATCGGCGAATCCAAAAAGACCGGCTCCAAGACGACCTTTTGGCCGGATCCGGAAATCTTTGAGACCACAGTTTTTGACTTCGCGACCCTCGAGCATCGCCTCAGAGAGATGGCATTCCTGAACAAGGGCATTAAGATCATATTCAAGGACGAGCGCGAGGGACAGAAGCGCAGTGAGACCTTCCATTACGAAGGCGGCATCAAGGAATTCGTCAAATTCCAAAATCAGAACAAGACACCGCTGCACCCGGATATCATTTATTTTGAGATATCCAAAGAGACCTGTGAAGTCGAAATTGCCATGCAGTATACGGACGGCTACAGCGAGCTGATCTTAGGCTACGCGAACAATATCAACACGACGGACGGCGGTACGCATATCGTCGGCTTTAAGAGCGCGCTGACCAGAGTGTTCAACGATTACGGAAAGAAAAGCAAGATTCTCAAGGAGAATGACGTGCTCAGCGGCGAGGATGTTCGTGAAGGTCTGACCGCGATCGTATCCGTCAAGCTCTCGGAACCGCAATTTGAAGGACAGACCAAGGCGAAGCTCGGCAATCCGGAGATTCGCGGCTTTGTCGAAACCTCAACCAATGAGAACCTGACCGCATTTTTGGAAGAAAATCCGGCGCAGGCAAAGATCATCGTCGAAAAATGCATTCGGGCCGCGCGTGCCAGAGAGGCAGCCAGAAAGGCCAGAGATCTGACCAGAAGAAAGGGCGCGCTCGAAAGCTTTTCACTGCCGGGCAAGCTCGCGGACTGCTCCGAAAAAGATCCGGCGCTGTCTGAGATTTTTTTGGTCGAGGGTGATTCCGCGGGAGGCTCCGCCAAGGACGGCAGGGACCGGAAACGTCAGGCCATCCTGCCGCTGCGAGGCAAGATTCTCAATGTCGAAAAAGCAAGACTGGACCGCATCTTAAGCTCCGAAGAAATTAAAAATATGATCACAGCCTTCGGCTGCGGAATCGGCGAAGATTTTAACCTCGAAAAACTCCGCTACCATAAGATCATCATTATGACCGATGCCGACGTGGACGGCGCGCATATTCGGACGCTGCTTTTGACTTTCTTTTACCGGTATATGAAGCCGTTGATTGAGGAAGGCTATGTTTACGCTGCGCAGCCGCCGCTGTATCAGGTCAAAAAAGGCAAAGAGGTCTACTATACCTACAGTGAGGAAGAGCAGACGAAACTGATGACGGACATTGCGGACAAGCCTGGCAAGCCGGATATTCAGCGCTACAAAGGTCTTGGTGAAATGGACGCCGAACAGCTTTGGGAGACGACCATGGACTTCAATCACAGAACGCTCGTGCAGATTACGCTCGAGGACAGCGCCGCGGCCGATGAGATATTTACGACACTGATGGGCGATAAGGTTCCGCCTCGCAAAAAATTTATTGAAGACAACGCGCAGTACGCGACAATCGACGCATAAGGGAAGGAGGGCAAAAAATGACAACTTTATTAGAAGATCAAAAGATGCTTCAGCATGAGATTCATGACGAAATGAAGCAATCCTATATCGACTACGCAATGAGCGTCATCGTCAGCCGTGCCCTGCCGGACGTGCGCGACGGCTTGAAGCCGGTACACAGAAGAATTCTTTACGGCATGAGCGAGCTGGGGGTAACGCCGGATAAACCGCACAAAAAATCTGCCCGTATCGTTGGTGAAGTCATGGGTAAATATCACCCGCACGGTGACTCCTCGATTTACGACGCGATGGTCAGACTGGCACAGCCTTGGAATATCCGTCACGCGCTGGTGGACGGACACGGCAACTTCGGTTCCGTCGACGGCGACGGTGCGGCGGCGATGCGTTACACCGAGGCGAGAATGACACCGCTGGCGCTGCAAATGCTGCGCGATATTGAGAAAGAGACCGTCGATTTCATCCCGAACTTCGACGGGGAAGAAAAAGAACCGGTGGTACTGCCGTCCAGATTTCCGAATCTCCTGGTTAACGGCTCTAACGGTATCGCCGTCGGTATGGCAACCTCGATCCCACCGCATAATCTGGCGGAAACCATAGACGCTGCAATCAAGATCATTGACGAGCCGGACTGCACGATCGACGATCTGACGAACATCGTTAAGGGACCGGATTTTCCGACCGGCGCGGTGATCATGGGCAAGAATGCTGCCAAGGAGGCTTACCGCACAGGACAGGGCAAGGTTATCGTGCGCGCTGTCAGCGAAATTGAAGAAACGAGCCGCGGCAGACAGCAGATCATCGTTACCGAGATTCCATATCAGGTCAACAAGGCGAGACTGATCGAAAAGATGGCAGAGATGGTCAAGGAGAAGCGTCTTGAAGGCATCTCCGAGATCCGGGACGAATCCAACCGCAAGGGCATGCGCATTGTCATCGAACTCAAAAAAGATGCCAACGCGCATATCATCCTGAACAGACTATACAAACACACGCAGATGCAGGAAACGATCTCCATGATCATGCTGGCAATCGTGAACGGGAAACCGCGCATCCTGAACCTGCGCGAGATCCTTGACGAATACCTTAAGCATCAAAAGGAAGTCGTCACCAGAAGAACGATTTACGATAAAAAGAAGGCTGAGGCCAGAGCCCACATTTTAGAGGGCTACCGCATCGCGCTCGACAATATCGATGAAATCATTCATATCATCAGAAACAGCTATAACGACGCCAAGGAAAAACTGATGGAGCGCTTCGGCTTATCCGAGATCCAGGCGCAGGCGATCCTCGATATGCAGCTGAGAAGACTGCAGGGCTTGGAAAAAGAGAAGATCGAAAACGAATATCAGGATCTCTTGAAGAAGATCGCTTACTACAACGAGCTGCTTGTCGATGAACATAAGCTGATGGGCGTGGTCAAGGATGAGCTGACCGAAATCAAAGAAAAATGGGGCGATAAGCGCAGAACCAAGATCAAGCGCGCGGAGAGCGAAATCGACGAGGAAGATCTGATTGAAGAAGAAAACGTCTGCATTACGCTTACACACCTTGGATATATCAAGCGTGTTCCGGTCGATACCTATAAGTCGCAGAAGCGCGGCGGCAAGGGCGTAACCGGCATCACGACCCGCGAAAACGATTTTGTCAAGAACATGATCATGACCTCGACGCACGATTATCTGATGTTCTTTACCAATACCGGCAAGGCACACAAGATCAAAGCGTACGAGATACCGGAAGCGACCAGAACCGCAAAGGGAACGCCTGCGGTCAACTTCCTCAATCTGATGCAGAGAGAGCGCATCACCGCAGTGATTCCGATTCAGGAATTCGCGGAGGATAAGTATCTGATCGCGGTCACGAAGCAGGGCACGATCAAAAAGACTGCGCTTTCGCAGTTTGACACGAACCGCAAGACCGGTCTGATCGCGATGAACCTCAAGGACGGCGATGAACTGATCGGCATTAAGCAGACATCCGGCACCAATAACGTCATCATTGTGACCAAGCAGGGCAAGTGCATCTGCTTCTCGGAGGACGATGTACGTCCGATGGGCAGGATCGCCGGTGGTGTGAGAGCCATCAAGCTCGATGCGGATGATGAAGTTGTCGCGATGGAGCTTGTGGAGCCGGGACAGGAGCTTTTGGTCGTTACCCAAAAGGGCTTCGGCAAACGGACCAAGGTTGAGGATTACAAGATTCAAGTCAGAGGCGGTAAGGGCCTTTTGACCTACGATAAGGCGAAGTTCAAAAAGACCGGCGAACTGGTCGGCGCGATGGCGGTAGATGAGGATGACGATATCCTTTTGATCAATTCCGACGGCATCATCATCCGCATGGCGGCGAAAGAAATCTCCAAGCTCGGCCGCGCGACACAGGGCGTGAAGATGATGAATGTCGGAGAGGATGCCAACATTATCGCGCTCGCGAAGGTTATCAAGGAGGATGAGCTGGACGGAGAGAGCGGCGAGAAGAAGCAGGCCGCTGCCAAAGAGAAGGAGTCCGGAGAAGATCAGGAGCAGATGAAGCTTTGATTTTCGCGGCAAAATATAGGAGTGACATAAAAGGGAGGTCCTAAAAAGATGGCAGATACAATCAAATTTATTATCCCCGGAAAACCCGAATATCTGACGATGGTCAGACTGGCGCTTGGGTCGATCGCGGATACTGCCGGATTTAATTTTGAAGAGATCGAGGACATCAAAACCTCAGTGCAGGAGGCCTGCAAGGCAATCTGCTGCCATGGCAAGGACGGCGTGGCCGGAGAGTACACGCTAGAATGCATTGTAGGCGAGGAGGAGCTCACGATCTCCATCACCGATACCGGCAAAGAAGAATTTAACAAGAGCCTTGTCACCATGAAATGCATGGATTGTCCGAATGAAGGCGATATCGGCGTCTTTGTCATTCGAACACTGATGACAAGCGCGGAGCTGATTGAAAATCCGGAAGGTAAAAAAACCATTCGAATGGTAAAAAAGAAAAAATGACGCAACAAACGAAAATAAGCGAAGAATTTAGAGAATACAAAGCGCATCCTACCATTGAGCTTCGCAATAAGCTGGTGGAAGAGAATCTGTATATTGTGGATATTCTGATCCGAAAATATCTGGGCAAGGGCGTGGATTATGATGATCTGTATCAGGTCGGCGCCATTGCTCTGGTTTCGGCTGTCGAAAGATTTGATCCGGACAAAGGCTTTGAATTCCGCAGCTTCGCGACACCGACCATCCTCGGAGAAATTAAAAAGTATTTTCGCGACAAGGAGTGGAGCCTGAAGGTGCCGCGTCGCCTTAAGGAAACGGCGGGTAAGGTGCAGGAAGCCAAAGAGCGCCTGACCACGCAGCTTGGCCGCGCGCCGGATGTAGAGGAAATCTCGAAGGAAACCGGCTTTACACATGAGCAGATCATGCAGGCGATGGAGAGCGCTAAGGCCTACGGAACCTATTCTCTGGACGGCATGGGCGCGTCTTCGGATGAAGAAGCTGAAGCGAATGCGCTGGAGCGCTATATCGGCTTTGAGGATTCCGGTTACGAACGCGTGGAACTCGGCGAGATTATCGACCACGTGCTGTCGGGTTTCAGCGACACTTATCGTTTTATCTTCCGAGAACGGTTTTTACATAACAAATCACAATCGCAGATCGCGAAAGAACTCGGTATTTCGCAGATGACCGTTTCCCGTTCGGAAAGAGCCATCATCGAGGCCTTTAAAAAAGAATTAAACAGACATTAATACATCGCAGGGGCGTCGCGGCGCCGAAACCGATGGGAAGGGAATGAGAATAAATGAAAAGAGTTTTTTCAGGCGTACAGCCTACCGGAAATATCCATTTAGGAAACTATCTTGGGGCGCTCAAGCAATTCGTGGAGCTGCAGGAGGATCACGAATGCATCTACTGCATCGTAGATGAACATGCGATCACCGTACCGCAGGATCCGAAGATGCTCAAGGAGCACATTTTGGACGTCGCGGCGCTCTACTTGGCTGTCGGCATCGATCCGAAAAAATCCATCGTCTTCGTGCAGTCACAGGTGCCGGGACACGCGGAGCTTGGATGGATTTTGAACTGCTGCGCTAACACAGGTGAGCTGTTCCGCATGACGCAGTTCAAGGCAAAGAGTCAGGGCAAGGAATCTGTCGGCGCGGGACTTTTGACTTATCCGGTTTTGATGGCGGCGGATATTCTCCTGTACGATACGGATATCGTTCCGGTCGGCAATGACCAGAAGCAGCATATCGAACTGACGCGCGACCTGGCGATTCGCGTCAATAATAAATACGGCGATAAAAAGACGAAGGGCGTGGACGGCAAGGGCAATGTGTTCATCGTACCGGACGGCAGATTCCTCAAAGAGGGCGCGCGCATCATGGCGCTGGATGATCCGACCAAAAAGATGAGCAAGAGCGCAGAGAACGTACACTCCCGCATTTCCCTGCTCGATGAACCGTCCAAGATTAAAAAGTCGATTATGAAGGCGACGACCGACTCCGACGGCGTAGTCAAATTCGACGCAGAAAACAAGCCGGGCGTCAGCAATCTGCTGAACATTTACAGTGTGCTCGCCGGCAAGTCCGTTGCCGAACTGGAAACCATGTACGAGGGCAGGGGCTACGGCGACTTCAAAAAAGATCTGGTGGAAGTGACCGTAGAGTCGCTTGCGCCGATCAAAGAAAGATACGAAGCCATCCGTAATTCCGAGGAGCTGCTGACCATCTTAAACGATGGCGCGGAAAAAGCCGACGCCATCGCGCAAAAGACCATGCAGCGCGTCAGAGCATACTTCGGACTGGGAACCGGATATTGATCTGAACCAAAAGATAAAAGAACGCATACTTCCAATGCAATTACGATGTTCTATAAGCAGATTATTCTTAGACGGGGATTACC
>URWB01000066.1 GCA_900551415.1 uncultured Eubacteriales bacterium | reverse complement strand
AGAGTACAAGAACTTGTGAGTAGATAGGTATTTATATACCATCGAAAACATACTCATTGAAGTAGGAATGAAACATAAAAGTTTATAACTTTTTATAAGTTTTCAGTAACGGAATACAAGCATGAGAATCAACAAATACATTGCGCAGAGCGGCCTTTGCAGCCGCCGCAAAGCGGATGAACTGATTGCCAACGGGAACGTGAGGGTCAACGCAGCAGTGCTGCGCGAGCCGGGCTATGACGTACAAGAGGGAGATCGGGTCGAGGTCAACGGACATCTGATCGAGACGGAGGCAGAGTCGGTATACGTACTGATCAACAAGCCGCTCGGTATGGTGACAACGGTTTCCGATGATAAGGAGAGGCTGACGGTCATGGAGGTCGTCAAGGACATCGACGCCCGGCTGTTTCCGGTCGGCAGGCTGGACTACAACACCGCAGGCGCGCTGATCATGACCAATGACGGAAATCTGGCCTACCGTTTGACACATCCGAAGCATGAGGTTTACAAGACCTATCGTGCGCGTGTCGCGGGCGTGCTCTCCGCGGAAAAGGTGTCGCGTCTGCGCAAGGGCGTGGATATCGGAGGCTTTGTGACCTCTCCCGCAAAGGTGCAGGTGATCAAGGGCGGACAGCGCTCGACGATTGTGGAAATCTCTATTCACGAAGGTAAGAACCGTCAGGTGCGCAAGATGTTCGCGGCCGTCGGCAATCCGGTGCAGGAGCTGGAGCGCGTCGCAATCGGAGAAATTCACTTAGGGCATTTAAAACCGGGACACTACCGCAAGCTGACGCGCGCGGAGATCGAATATCTCAAAAATTGCTGATGTGTTGCTGCGGGAAGCGTGAAGCGGCGCGCATAGACCTATCGAATTTTGCTATGCGCACTTCTGCCCCCCCGCATGCGTACAGGAAGCGAAGAGATCCGAATCGTTACAATTCACAATTCTATGGATATGACTGATGATATGACTGACAGGAGCAGCAAATGACACTGAAAGATTTACGTATTGGAGAAAGTGCAAAGATCACTGCTGTCGGCGGCGAAGGCGCGCTGCGGCAGCATTTTTTGGATATGGGCGTCGTACCGGGCGCGGAAATCAAGCTGATGAAACTGGCGCCGATGGGAGACCCGATGGAGTTTCGCATTCATGGCTATGAATTGACCTTGCGGCTTGCCGACGCCAAAAAAATTGAGGCTGACCCGATAGCCTGCGAAACCGTCTGTCCAAAGCCCGCGGCAGATGCGGGCAAAAGCGGAGAGAAACAGGAAGATCAGGATAGACGCGGCCGCAAAAAGGAAGCGCGTGCGGCGGCGAAATCTCACCACCCGGGGCTTGGCGAGGGCGGTATTTACCATGTCAAGACGGATGGCAACCCACTGCCGGAGGGGACGACGCTCACCTTTGCGCTGGCAGGCAATCAGAATTGCGGTAAGACGACCCTGTTCAACCAGCTCACCGGTGCCAACCAACATGTCGGAAACTTTCCGGGCGTGACCGTAGACCGCAAGGACGGCGTGATCCGAGGGCATGATAATACCCTGGTAACCGATCTTCCGGGCATCTATTCCATGTCGCCATATACAAGCGAGGAGATTGTGACCAGACAATTCCTGCTCGATGACAAGCCGAAGGGCATCATCAACATCGTTGACGCGACCAATATTGAGCGTAATCTTTATCTGACCATGCAGCTGATGGAACTGGACATTCCGATGGTGCTGGCACTCAACATGATGGACGAGGTGCGCGAAAACGGCGGCACGATTCGCGTCAACGAGATGGAGGAAGCACTCGGCATTCCGGTCATTCCGATTTCCGCGGCCAAAAACGAGGGGATCAGTGAATTGATCGACCATGCGATTCACGTCGCGCAGTATCAGGAAAAACCGGGACGTGCGGATTTTTGCGACCCGCAGGATCATAATGGCGCGGTGCATCGCTGTCTGCACGGCATCATGCATCTGATTGAGGATCACGCGGCGAAGGCGGGCATTCCGGTTCGTTTCGCGGCAAGCAAGCTGGCAGAAGGCGATCAAATGATCCTGCAGCAGCTCAAGCTAGAAGAAAATGAAAAAGAAATGCTGCGGCATATCGTCTGTCAAATGGAGGAAGAACGCGGCATGGATCAGGCCGCAGCGATTGCGGACATGCGCTTTGCCTTCATACAGCAGATCTGCGGGGCAACGGTCGTCAAACCGCACGAAAGCAAAGAACACGCGCGCAGCGTCAAGATCGATCAGATTCTGACCGGAAAGTATACCGCGATTCCGGCCTTTGTCGGCATCATGGGCTTGGTTTTTTGGCTGACCTTCGGTGTCATCGGCGCGTGGCTCTCCGGTTTGCTGGACATGGGAATCAGCGCACTGACAGAACTGACAGACGCGGGGCTGACTGCCTACGGCATCAATCCGGTCGTGCATTCCCTGATCATCAACGGTATTTTTGAAGGTGTCGGCAGTGTACTTTCGTTCCTGCCGATCATCGTGACCCTGTTCTTCTTCCTGTCAATCCTCGAGGACAGCGGCTATATGGCGCGCGTTGCCTTCGTGATGGACAAGCTGCTGCGCAAGATCGGACTTTCCGGCCGCAGCATCGTACCGATGCTGATAGGCTTCGGCTGTACGGTGCCGGGCGTGATGGCGAGCCGTACCCTGCCAAGTGAGCGAGACCGTAAGATGACGATTCTTTTAACTCCGTTTATGAGCTGCTCGGCGAAGCTGCCGATCTACGGGTTCTTCAGCGCGGCGTTTTTTCCAGGCAAAAGCGCGCTGGTGATGATCATCCTTTACTTTACAGGTATTCTTGTCGGCATCCTGTTTGCGCTGGTCGCGCGCGGCGCGGTGTTCAAGGGGGAACCGGTGCCGTTCGTCATGGAACTGCCGAATTACCGGATGCCGGGCGCCAAAAATGTCGGGCAGCTGCTTTGGGAAAAAGCGAAGGACTTTTTGGAACGCGCCTTTACGGTTATCTTCCTCGCGACCATCGTGATCTGGTGCCTGCAGACCTTCGACACCAGACTGAATGTGGTGACCGATTCACAGGACAGCCTGCTCGCGATGCTGGCAGGCGTGATCGCGCCGGTATTCGCGCCGCTGGGCTTCGGCGACTGGCGTATTTCGACGGCGCTGATTACCGGTTTCATGGCCAAGGAAAGCGTTGTGGCGACACTGACCGTTTTGACAGAAGGCATCAGCATTACATCGCTTTTGACTCCGCTGGCGGCGGCGGCGCTGTTGGTTTTCTGCCTGTTATATACGCCTTGTGTCGCGGCCATCACCTCCATTAAGCGTGAGCTTGGCGGCAAATGGGCGGCGCTGGTTGTCGTCATGCAGTGCGTGATCGCGTGGCTGTGTGCCTTTGCGGTCTATACGATTGGAGGATTGCTGTAAGTTTTGCAGTCAGGGCCGCGGAAAACCGCGGCATGCGGGCGGCAGATCTGACTTCGGCACATGACGCAAAAAAAGATACATACGAAGTAAGAGCTGCCACGCATGGCAGTTCTTACTTTCAGGCGCCTTCGACGCGACGCAGGGACTATTGCTGCGCTGGCATCTCCCGCCGCATGACAAAAGTGTGCATAACGAAATTTGAGATTTCTACGTGCACATGGCGCTCGTCCATGAGCGCCGCTTCGCAAGACGCTTTTGTCGTGATTCCGAAAAAAATCAGCGCGCGACATTTCCTGCCGCATGAAAAACGGGTCCCGCGAAGCGCGGGACCCGTTTTCCATAAAAGATGTATTAGTAATTATCGTGTTTTCTGTGTTAGGTATAATCTTCGACCTTCGCGGAGAAAATTACTTTCTCTTCATTTCCTTCGGTGTTACGCAAGTTCCGGAAGCTCTTGCGACTACGATCGGTTCTTCTAAGAAGTCAGCAGCGGAAGCGTTGATGTCTTTTCTGGAAACAACAACTTTTCTAGCTTCGAACTTCATGTGTCTGGAAGTGTTGCCGATTTTGTCGATTTCGCCGTAAGCTTCGATATAGTCGCCCGCGTAAGTCGGAGCTAAGAATTCTACGTTATCATACGCGCAGAACAGACCTTCGTCTCCGTCTAATTTGATCAAAAGTTCGGTAGCAACGTCGCCAAACAGGTGAACCATGTGCGCGCCGTCAACTAATTCTCCGCCGTAGTGTGCGTCTTTCGCGGACATTCTTAATCTTAAAGTAGAAGTGATTTTTTCCATTTTTTCAATCTCCTTTTCATGCAATAAATTTATATTCTTCGTAACTCTATGTAAAAACAACAAAAAATATAGTTGCAAATTCTGTGCCAATGGTTTATCATTGAAAATAGGTAAAAAGTGAACCGATTTAGAATCACCCCGTTCGGGAAAGGAGTAAAACGAGAATGGAAATGACTTACGGTCTGAAACGGGTGGCAGAACCACAGTATGTCTTGCCGACATCCGCGTGGAAGCTGGACAACAGCCGCAATATCTATCCGAATGAACTGCGGATTTCCGTACGCAGAATACATTTGGAGGGCACCAGCTTTAAGCAGATCTGCACAGAGAGCAATTACAATGAAGAAAAAATCAAGCAAAAAATCATAGATATCATCATCCGCCGCGGCAAACTGCATAACCCGGTTACCGATACCGGCGGCCTGGCGTTCGGAACTGTCGAGGAAATCGGTGAGGAGTTTTATAATCCGCAGAATTTGAAGGTCGGAGATTCCATCATCTGTAACGCGTCGCTGGCATCCGTTCCGATTCAAATCGAGAACATCCTCGCGATTGACCATGTGTTTAATCAGATTGACGCGTCCGGCTACGCGATTTTGCACGATCATGTGCCGATCATCAAGATTGAAGAGGACATGCCGGTCAATCTGCTGCTTTACACGCTGGATGAGTCCGGAACGCTGTACCGCCTGAGTCAGCTGGCAGAGGGACAATCAAAATTTTTGATTGTCGGCAATAATATGATCACGAATTTGATCTTTGGCTACGTGATTCGCCGTCAGGTCGGAGCCAAAGGAGAAATCGTCTGCCTTTTGGATAAAAAGACGGGCATGCAGGTCATGGGGGACGGCATAGATCAGCTCATCGCGCACGTGTTCAACGAAGTGCATTTTCTCAACATTCTTAAGCCGATTCACGCGGTCGAGCGTCTGAAACTCAATCAGCAGTTCGATCTCTCCGTCAACTGCGCCGAGATTCCGGGGGCGGAAACCATCAATATTCTGGCGACCAAAGCGGGCGGAACGGTGCTGTTCGCGAATTTGATCAACAACCTCAAGATTTCCCTGTATATCACAGAATCAATTTCCAAACCACTGAATGTCGAGAACGCCGAGGGCTATCTGGAGGACTATGAAACCTTTGATATCGCGCTGGTCAGAGAGCTGGCGGATTACTTTGAGAATGCCGCGGTGATGAAGGTGGAAAGCGCGGAAAAGGACGAGAGCGCGGAGGCATCGGCGTCGCCTTACGACCGCTCCCTGATCGAGCAGAGCAAACTGGAGGATTTTGTCTGTGTCAGCAGGCCGATGCGTAATGTGCTGCGCGAAATCGCCAACGTATCCAAATATGACTGCAACGTCATCATCTTCGGAGATACCGGTGTCGGTAAAGAAAAGGTCGCGAATCTGATTCAAAAGAACAGCGACCGTAAAATGCAGCCTTTTGTCAAAATCAACTGCGGCGCCATCTCGCCGAACCTCATAGAATCCGAGTTTTTCGGTTATGAAAAGGGCGCGTTCACCGGCGCGAACACCGGCGGCAAAAAAGGCTATTTTGAGATTGCCAACAACGGCGTGATGTTTCTGGACGAGATCGGCGAGCTGCCGCTCGAAATGCAGGCAAAGCTGCTGCGCGTCATCCAGGACGGGGAGTTCTATAAGGTGGGAGGTACCAGCCCGATCAAGACCAATGTCAGAATTATTTCCGCGACCAACCGGGATTTGGAGCGGTTTGTAGAGGAAGGCAAATTCCGCCGCGACCTCTATTATCGTCTGAACGTTGTGCCGATTCGCATCCCGAGCTTGTCAGAACGTGTGGACGACATCCCTGCGCTGGTCAAACATTTTCTCGCGAAATACGGAAAAAAATTCGGCATCGCAAGAGGCATCACAGACAGCGCGATGGAATACCTGCAGCAGCTCGCCTGGCCCGGCAACATCCGAGAACTCGAAAACTCGGTACAGCGCCTGATCATCTCGGCGAAGGGTGAGGATATTTCACTGATGGATGTCATGCACGAAACGCACAGCGAGCTTTTTGAAGGCGGCGGCTTCGGCGCGGAGGAAGAGGAACGCGCGCTCCCGGGAGGCAGCTATCCGATGGATACGGAAATTTCTCTGCAGGAGGCGGTCGATGAGTACGAAAAGGGCCTGATCAAGTACGCCTGCGAAAAGTACGGCTCGACCCGCAAAGCGGCGAAGGCCATCGGCATCAGCCAGACGCAGTTAGTCAGAAAGAAGAAAAAATACAATTTATAAGCTTTGGAAAAGATGAAAAAAGAGTGAACTGAAAAGTGTTCGCTCTTTTTGCATATGATTACAAAACGGTTCGGTTTCAAAAAAAGGGTCAAGAAATTTCAACGATTCTCTATTGGCACAAAACTTGCTATTAAATATGGAGTGGAAATATGTCAAATATAGATCTTTGCGCGCCGGCTGCTTCTTTCTTCGTAAAAAACAACGCATGAGCCGCGCCGTAAAGAGATGAATGATAAAAGCAAAAGAAAAAGGAGATACAAAAAGAAATGGAATTTAAAAAAGGTGATATTTACGGAACCCACCGCGTCATCAGCCCGAAAGGTGTATTGCCGCAGCCTGCGGACGTTGTGGACAACACAATGGAAATCTATAATAATGAAGTATTGATCGATGTACATACCTTGAACATTGACTCCGCGTCCTTTACGGAGATCTCCAACAGAGCGAACGGCGATGTAGAAGAAATCAAGAGAATCATCTTAGAGATCGTAAATACAACAGGCAAACATAAGAACCCATGGACAGGCTCCGGCGGCATGCTGATCGGCAGAGTCGCGGAGGTTGGCCCGGATTACGAAGGCGAACTCAAAAAAGGCGACAAGATCGCGACGATGGTATCCCTGTCTCTGACTCCGCTCAAGATCGATGAAATCATCGAAATCAGACCGGACATCGACCAGGTTGATATCAAAGGACAGGCAATCCTGTTCCAGTCCGGTATCTACGCGAAGCTGCCGAAGGATATCCCGCAGACGCTGGCTTTATCCGTACTGGACGTCGCGGGCGCGCCGGCGCAGACCGCGAAGATCTGTAAGCCGGGAGATACCGTTGTGGTCATGGGCGGAGGCGGCAAGTCCGGTATCCTCTGCTGCTGGCAGGCAAGAAAGCAGGTCGGCATCAACGGTACCGTTATCTGCGTAGACGGCTTCAAGAAATCCATCAACAGAGCGATGTCCGTGAACTGCGCGGATGAATATCTGGTCGTGAATGCGACCGATGCAGTTGCGATGTATGAAGAGATCATGGACGCGACCGAAGGTCAGCTGGCTGACGTTGTCATCAATGTTGTCAATATCCCGAACACCGAAATGTCCTCA
The DNA here is from genome assembly GCA_900551415.1 of uncultured Eubacteriales bacterium. Taxonomy (GTDB): domain Bacteria; phylum Bacillota; class Clostridia; order Peptostreptococcales; family Anaerovoracaceae; genus CAG-238. The sequence goes on along the minus strand of URWB01000066.1, from coordinate 5,661 downwards.
ATCATTTCCTGCAAGGACGGCGGACTGGTGTACTTCTTCTCCATGGCGACCAGCTTCACGAAGGCGGCGCTGGGCGCGGAAGGCATCGGCAAGGACGTGACGATGTTAGTCGGAAACGGCTACACCAAGGGTCACTCCGAGGTCGCGCTGCAGGTACTCAGAGAAGACGAGCGCATCAGAAATCTTTTCGCGCAGCTGTACGCGTAAGATGTCTGTTATAAATTTAATAAAAAATCATTTTTCCTATGGTAAAATAAAAAGAGATGTTATATAATTAACATAGTAACTTATGCCTATCATCATGCGGCATAAAGATATATTTATTATTTTTTTCGAGGAGGAACACAAAAATGAAAAAAGGATGCCCTTACGGAACACACCGCGTTATCTCTCCAAAGGGAGTTTTACCGCAGCCTGCAGATGTTATCGACAACAACATGGAAATCTATGACAACGAAGTTCTGATCGATGTAAAGACTTTGAACATCGACTCCGCTTCTTTCACAGAAATCGTTAGAAGAGTCTTAAACAAAAAGCCTGCGGAAGTTACCACCCAGGAAGAAATGGACAAGATCGGCGCGAAGATGATGGAAATCGTTGCGCATGCCGGTAAGCACAAAAATCCTTGGACAGGTTCCGGCGGCATGCTGCTTGGTACCGTTGAAGAAATCGGACCTGCTTACCAGGGCGATTTGAAGGTTGGTGACAAGATCGCTACTTTAGTATCCCTGTCCCTGACTCCGTTAAGAATCGACGAAATCGTTGCGATGAGACCGGCAATCGACCAGGTTGACATCAAGGGTAAGGCAATCTTATTCCAGTCCGGTATCTATGGCATCATTCCGGATGATATGCCTGAAAAGACAGCGTTATCCGCTTTAGACGTAGCAGGTGCTCCGGCTCAGACCGCGAAACTGGTACAGTCCGGTCAGAAGGTTCTGATCATCGGCGGCGGCGGCAAGTCCGGTCTGCTGTGCTTACACGAAGCGAAGAAGAGAGCTGGCGTAACCGGTCTGGTTGTTTGCGCGGCTGGCTCCCAGAAGTCCGAAGACAGAGCGAGAGTACTTAACCTTGCTGACGAATACTTCCATATGGACGCGACCGACGCGGTTGGTTTCTACAACAAGTCCATGGAATTAACAAACGGCGAACTGTTTGACGTAGTTATCAACTGCGTATCCATCGAGAATACAGAAATGGCTTCCATCCTGTCCTGTAAGGATGACGGCGTTGTATACTTCTTCTCCATGGCAACTTCCTTCACGAAGGCTGCTCTTGGCGCAGAGGGCGTAGGCAAAGACGTAAACATGATCATCGGCAACGGCTACACCAAGGGTCACGCTGCGATCACGCTGCAGTGCTTAAGAGAGAACCCGGGTCTCAGAGCGTTATTCGAAGAAATGTACGCGTAGTCTAAGGACTATATGTTACGCGTGCCGCCGATCACGCGGCGCGCGTAAAATTGACTCTCACAATGAAATTTTAAGGAGAATTTAAAAAATGGCAATTAGAAATTGGAAAGACATTCCTCTGTTCAAGGATGTAACAGACGAACAGTGGAACGACTGGCATTGGCAGGTCGCAAACAGACTGTCAACGGTTGAAGAAATCGCGCAGGTTGTAAATCTGACTGAAAAAGAAAAAGAAGACATCGAAAAAGTTATGGGCGGCTTCCGTGTAGGTATCACACCTTACTACGCTTCCCTGATGGATCCGGACGATCCGAGAGATCCGGTCAGAATGCAGGCTGTTCCGACTCTTGCGGAAATGCACAGATCCGAAGCGGACGATATGGACCCGCTGCATGAAGACGCTGACTCTCCGGCACCTGGCCTGACGCACAGATATCCGGACAGAGTGCTTTTCCTGATCACTGACCAGTGCTCCATGTACTGCAGACACTGCACCAGAAGAAGACTCGCGGGTGAAACTGACGGCGCGAGATCCAGAGAAGATATCGACGCATGTATCGAATACATCAGAAAGACGCCGCAGGTTCGTGACGTACTGCTTTCCGGCGGTGATGCGCTCTGCGTAGAAGACGAAACTCTGGAATACATCATCAGCGAACTGAGAAAGATTCCTCACGTAGAAATCGTAAGAATCGGTTCCAGAACTCCGGTTGTAATGCCAATGAGAATTACCGACGATCTGGTAAACATGCTGAAGAAGTATCACCCAATTTGGCTGAACACGCACTTCAACCACCCGAAGGAACTGACTCCGACTGCAGCGGAAGCTTTGAGAAAGCTTGCTGACGCGGGTATCCCTCTGGGCAACCAGTCCGTACTGCTTCGCGGCGTCAACGACTGCAAGCACATCATGAGAGAACTGGTACAGCTGCTCTGCAAGAACAGAGTAAGACCGTACTACATCTACATCTGCGACCTTTCCATGGGTATCGAACACTTCAGAACTCCGGTTTCCAAGGGTATCGAAATCATCGAAGGTTTAAGAGGACATACCTCCGGCTACGCTGTTCCGACCTTCGTAGTTGACGCTCCTGGCGGCGGCGGTAAGACTCCGGTAATGCCGCAGTACGTAATTTCTCAGACTCCGCACAAGGTAATTCTGAGAAACTACGAAGGCATCATCACGACTTACACAGAACCGAGCCTTCCGGATCTTCCTTGCACCTGCGACTACTGCACAGGCAAGAAGACCTACAAGTACGAAGGCGTTTCCGCTCTGGGTGAAGGTCCTGAGATCAAGACGATCGAGCCTGCACATCTTGCAAGACACGAAAGAAACAAACACTAAAATACAATGTTCATCCATAGGGAGGCCTCTGTCTCCCTATGGGTGTGCTAAAAGGAAATACAACATGGGTTTACTGCACGATTTATCAACCAAATACAAGACCTTGTCGATTGTCGGCATGGCAAAAAACGCCGGTAAGACGACAGCGCTCAACTATCTGATCGAGGAGGCTATCGACGAGGGTATCACGCTCGGCATCACCTCTACGGGCAGAGACGGGGAAACACAGGACTTGGTAACCGGAACAGAAAAACCGCGCGTGTACATGGAGGAAGGCATGCTGGCTGCTGTGCCGTCCCTGCTTTATGACCTGGCGGACGCCGGTCTTGAAGTTCTCAAAAAAACAAAATATTCGACAGCCATCGGAGAGTTGCTCATTTGCAGAGTCAGAGACGCCGGTTATGTGCAGATCGCGGGACCGGTCATCAACGCGGAGCAGAAGCTGCTTTGTCAGGACATGCTCGCGCTTGGCTGTGAACTGATTCTGATCGACGGAGCTATCGACCGTAAAACCATCGCGTCACCGGATACGTCCGACGCGATCATCCTATCTACCGGAGCCGTACTTTCCCGCAAAATGAATAAGGTGGTAGAGGAAACGGCGCATATCGTGAATCTGTACCGGACACCGCAGATGGAAGACGGCATCTACAGAGAAGCGATTACCCAAAATAATTTTGACGATAAGATTATGCTTGTCAACGCGGACGGAAGCGTTCGCAAGCTCGATCTGGTGACAGGTCTGGGCGCGGCGAAAGAGCTTAACGGCGTGATTGACGAGGATACCAGATATATATATATTCCGGGGGCTTTCACCAACAGTGTCATTTCGGATATCAGCCTCCGCAATCTGAAACAGGTACAGTTCGTACTGAAGGATCCGACGAAAATTTTTGTTAACGCCATGGACTGGGGCATCTTCCGCAAGAAGGGCTTCCGCGTCAGCGTGCTCAAAAATATTGAAATCGCCGCGATTACGGTCAATCCATGGGCGCCGGCCGGTTATACGTTTGACAACCGGCTGCTGCTTTCGGAAATGCAGAAGGCGATACCTGATATTCCGATTATAGACGTGAGGATGTAGCTATGATACAGGGCAAAAACAGACGACTGGCGAATGTGAAAACAAGGCGGGAAACAGGACTGGATTATGTCATGTTCAGCCTCGACTTAAACACGCCGTTCGGCAAGAAACAATTGAAAGAAGTCCGTCCCTACTATCCGGGCGAGGAAGCGGAGCTGCGTGACGAGTTGGATCGCGTGGAGCAGATGATCGCTTTCGTAAAACAGAACCAGATACTCACCGATAAGATTCAAGAGGTCTTTATGGAAGTGAAGGACGCGACGCTGACGATCGAGCGCAGCGGCGCGGTAACGCTCTCAACGGTGGAATTGTTTGAAATCAAATCTCTGCTTTTGCAGATGCGGCAGCTGCGCAAGCTGACGATGGAGCACGAAATCGGAGATTATCAAGGCGCGCACTGCTGCTGCGCGGCCGAGCCGTCTGCGGACAGCGCCGCGAGCGAAGTGCGCGCGGAGAATATGCCCGCGGCGCGCGCGGAAGGAGAAGCGGCGGTCGATACGGTACCGCGGGAATATTTCCTTGCGGATACCGAGGATCTGCTCGATGAACTGGACCCGCGCAGGGACCGCATGAACACCTTCTATATCTACAACGAATTCAGTCCGAAGCTGGACGCGTATCGGACAAAGAAAAAAGAATACGAACAGCAGATCCGCAGAGAGCAAAAACAGGCTCGTGAGGAGCTGCGAAAAAAATACGGCGTACAGCTGACGCCGAAATTCGATATCGTGGTCGCCAAATCCCACCCGGACTTCGAGATGATTCAATCGCTTGAAGAACTCGAAATGACGGATCAGGACTATATGAGCGTGACGCTGCAGCTCAAGCCGACGGAGAAGATCTACGAATTCGTGCAGGCGGCAGAGGAGCTCAATGCCGAGATCGAACAGGAAGAAGAACGTGTGAGGGAAATGCTTTCCCGCAAGATTGCCGAAAAAGAGGCGGTGCTTCTCGAAAACTGTGAGAAGATGGGGGCGCTGGATCTGGCGCTGGCCAGAGCGATCTATGCAATGAAGCACGATTTGACAAAGCCGGAGATCACCGAAGAACATGTGATTGCTTTCGAAGATGGCCGCAATCTGCAGGTGGAGGACATCATTCGCGAGAAGGGCAAGACCTATTGTCCAATCTCGCTGTCGCTGGCGGACGGCGTGACGATGATCACCGGCGCCAATATGGGCGGCAAGACGATCTCTCTGAAGCTGGCAGGGCAGATTCCGATTTTGGCACAGTATGGATTCTTTGTTCCGGCAAAGCACGCAAAAATCGGTCTTTCCAACTACATGCAGATTCTCATCGGCGACTCGCAGTCTGTCGAACGCGGGCTTTCCAGCTTCGGCTCAGAGATGGAGGAACTCAAGGAGATTCTGGATAAGGGACAGGAGCGCAGCCTGATTCTCATCGATGAGATCGCTTCCGGCACCAACCCGACCGAGGGTACGGCACTGACCAAGAGTCTGGTCGATTACCTGATTGAAAAACCGTATATTTCCTTGATCACGACGCATTTTGAGTCTGTGACCGAGCGGAAGGACATTGTGAATATGCAGGTCCGCGGGCTTGCCGATTGCAATTTCACGCTGCTCAACCGTGAGATTCAACACGCGAACCGCCGTGACAGGATTAATATTATATCCAAATATATGGACTACCGTCTGTATAGAGTAGATAGCGAAGCACAAGTTCCAAAGGAAGCTCTCAGCATTGCTGCCATGTTAGGAATTAACAAGGAGATTATTGAGGGAGCGAAAAAATATATGAAATAAGGAGAAAAAGGATGAAAAGCAAACTTAACATTGACCCAAAAGTTGTTGACA
>URWB01000065.1 GCA_900551415.1 uncultured Eubacteriales bacterium | reverse complement strand
GCGGATTTAATGTTTGCCATGTGTTTTTCACCCCACTTTATTAAAATTTTCATGCGTCCCGCGCAGGCAGAAGCCGCCGGGACAAGACATAAATTCGCAATATGAATTATAAACGAATAATGCGCGGATTGCAAGGGAAAATATAAAATAAAGGCGAGAATTCCAAGGAAAATCGAAGAAAAATCAAAAAACGTACAGACTGGAGGCAAAAAATGAATTACAGAACCGATCTGGCGGTCGAGGCGGATGAACTTTTGGAGGACGCGGAACGTGCGGACGAAACGAGAAGCGGCGCGGAGCTGTCCGCGCGGAGAGCGGCCGGCTACATCAAAAAACAGAGGCAGCTCGATGAGGATATCGCAGTCATCGAAATCGAGATTCTCAACGAGGAGGGCGAAAAGGCGTTCCAAAGGCCGCGCGGCACTTATGTGACCATCGAAATACAGGGCTTGTTTGAGGAAAAAGAAAACATTCGGGAACGAGCGTCGCGCGCGGTCGCGGCGGAGCTCAAAAAACTGATTCCTTTTGACTATTTTCTCAAGGTACTGGTGGTCGGCCTCGGGAACGAAAAGGTTACACCGGACAGCCTCGGACCGCATACTGTCGATAAAGTCAAGATCACGCGCCACCTGTTTCAGATGTTCGACTGCGACGGGGACTGGGAGATGGCGAATGTCAGCGGATTCAATCCCTCGGTGACCGGCGTGACAGGCATGGAAACCGCAGATCTGATCGCGGAGGTCGTTTCGATGGTTAAGCCGGATGTGGTGCTGGTTATCGACGCGCTGGCGGCAAAGAATATCCGCAGAGTCAGTACGACGATTCAGATCAGCGACAGCGGTATCGCGCCGGGCGCCGGCATGGGAAACCGCCGCCGCGAGATCAGCGAGACTACGCTCGGCTGCCGCGTGATTGCCATCGGAGTGCCGACGGTCATTGACGCGCGCACTTTGATTCTGGATGCCGCCAAAGCGAGCGAGGCAGAGGCAGAACAGGCAGGCATAGCGCAGGCGCCGCGGTGCGAGAACCTGGCTGCGGATGAAAACCGGACGCACGCAGAGGCAGCGCACGCGGATTTTCTCGAGCGATATCTGGCAGACGAAGCCTTTGACATGATCGTGACCTCGACGGACATCGATGCGGTCATCCAAAGTTTTTCACAAATCCTCGCAAATGCCATAAATATCACGCTGCATCCCGGCATATATTCATAAGAGCGCCGCGGGGCGCGAAATCATACAGGAGAGGCGTGGGTGAGGCATGAAACATGGGTTTGCGAAAGTGATGCTGGGCGTGTATCTGGTTAGTACCTTTCTTTTTTGCGCGGTGCTTCCAAAGGAAAATCCGAGTGTGCAGCGTGTTTGGGAGCGGGTGCGGCCGGACGCGGGGGCGCTCGGCATGTACTGCGTTTCTTCGGCTTATCCGAATTTTAATCTCGCGGACGGAACGCGCTTAAACGCGGAGCATGGGCAGACGCGGGAGGCGGATGCGGAAACGCGGGACAGCGAGGAGCTGCGTCAGATCGAAACGAAGGAGGAAACGGGCAAGGTTTCGAATCTCATCGCGACAGAGGAAAAACAACCGGAACCGGTCGTGTTCGGCACGGAGCCGGCAGTGTTGATTGTGCACACGCACGCGACGGAGTCCTATCTGCCGTCCTCTGTCGGCAATTATCATAAAAAGGGGAAACAGAATACTGTCCGCGATGTCGGAGAGACGTTGGCGGAAACGCTGGAGGCAAACGGTATCGGGGTGGTACACGACCAGACCCTGCATGACAATCCATCCTACAACCAATCCTACAACCGCTCCTACGAGACGATAGAGAAACTGCTTCAAAAATATCCGACCATTGTCTGCGTCATCGACCTGCATCGGGACGCGATCGCTTCGGACTCTCCCGCAGCGACGGTATCGGTCGGCGGTAAGACCTGCGCGAAGTATTCCTATGTTGTCAGCAACGCGGTGGAAACCTATCGGAGCAATCTCAAATTCATCCAGGCGCTGAACCGCACAGCGGAAAAATCCTGCAACGGATTCACGGGGCGGATTCTGGAGCGCGGCTATCGCTACAACCAGGGACTTTCCGACAAATATCTCCTGCTGGAAATCGGCTACAACCGTAACGACATCGCGGATTGCAGGAATACGGCGGCGTATTTCGGCAAAATTCTCGCGGACACGCTGAAAGCAGGGTATTGATGCGCAGCGCGAAAAGGAAGGAAAGAACGGACAGAAAAAGAACGGACAGAAACAGAAACGTCATGCGCAAGGTGTGGAAAACAAAAGACGAAAGGGGGAAAACACATGCGTACAGTGCGAGAATTACTCATCGTCGCGCTGCTGTTCTTTATCGGAACGCTGGCGCTGCTTGCGGTGGACAAGCGCTGCGCCGATATGAGCGGCGTATCCGCGGCCTGCGACGATCTGCAGGAGGAGATTCTGCGAATTTCCGCAAAAGCAGTTGAATTACAGCGGGATTTGGGTTAAAATAAAACATGGAATTTTGTGCGCTTTCGCCGAATACTCGCGAAACGCACGGAAAATCGCAAAAAAGCTGCTAATGAATAGAAGGACTTTGATGAGAGGAAAAGATGGACTACCAAAAATATATCAGAAATTTTAGCATTATCGCCCATATCGACCATGGCAAATCGACGCTTGCCGACCGCCTGATCGAAAAGACCGGACTGGTGGCGGACCGAGACATGAAGGAGCAGTTCTTAGACAATATGGATCTGGAACGGGAGCGCGGCATCACCATCAAACTGCAGACGACAAGGCTGGTCTACAAGGCGAAGGACGGACAGGAATACATCTACAATCTCATTGACACGCCGGGCCATGTGGACTTTACCTATGAGGTTTCCCGCTCGCTCGCGGCTTGTGAGGGCGCGGTGCTTGTTGTGGACGCGACGCAGGGCGTGGAAGCGCAGACTCTGGCGAACGTCTATCTGGCGCTGGACGAAAATCTGGAGATCCTGCCGGTGCTCAACAAGATGGATCTGGCTTCCGCGCGTCCGGACGAATGTAAGGAAGAGATCGAAGAAATCATCGGCCTCGACGCGACAGACGCGCCGGAGATCTCTGCCAAGACCGGCATGGGCGTCGAGGCGCTTTTGGAGCGCATCATCGACGCAGTGCCCGCGCCGGATGGCGATGAGAACGGCAAGCTGAAAGCACTGATCTTCGATTCCAAATATGACAACTATCTGGGTGTCATCATTTACGCGCGTATCATGGACGGGCAGGTCAAAAAAGGTGATGTGATTCGTATGATGGCGACGAACAAAAAATACGAAGTTACCGAGGTCGGCGTTTGCGCGCCGGGACTCAAACCGGTCAAAGCCCTGCGCGCGGGAGAGGTAGGCTATGTCTGCGCTTCCATCAAGCAGGTCGCGGATGCACGCGTCGGCGATACCATCACTTTGGACGCCGATCCTGCCGAGACACCGCTGCCGGGCTACAAAAAAGTACAGTCCATGGTGTTCTGCGGCATTTATCCGGCTGAGGGCGAAAAATATGAAAGTGTCAAGGACGCCCTCGAAAAGCTGCAGGTCAATGACGCGGCGTTTACCTTCGAACCAGAAACCTCCCAGGCGTTGGGCTACGGCTTCCGCTGCGGTTTCCTGGGTCTTTTGCACATGGAGATTATCGTCGAGCGTTTGGAACGCGAATTCGATCTCAGCGTGATCACAACCTCGCCGAGCGTCATTTACAGGGTCGTGCGGACGGACGGCACAGTCGAAATGCTGCAGAATCCGTCCAATCTACCATCACCGCAGGAGATCGACCACATCGAGGAACCGATGGTCAAGGCGAACATCATGATTCCGAATGATTATGTCGGCAGCATCATGGAGCTGTGCCAGCAGCGGCGCGGCACGATGCTGCACATGGAATACATCACACCGACGCGCGTACAGCTGCACTACGATATGCCGCTCAACGAGGTTATCTATGACTTCTTCGACGCGCTCAAATCCAAGACGCGCGGCTACGGCTCGCTCGAATACGAATTCGATCGTTACCAAAAATCGCAGCTGGTCAAGCTCGATATCATGCTCAACCGAGAGCTGGTTGACGCTTTTTCGATGATCGTGCATGAGTCCGAAGCCTATGCGCGCGGTCGTTTTGTCTGCGAAAAGCTCAAGGAGATCATTCCGATGCACCAGTTCGAAGTACCGATTCAGGCGGCCATCGGACAGAAGGTCATCGCCAGAGAAACGGTCAAGGCTTATCGCAAGGACGTTATCGCCAAGTGCTACGGCGGCGATATTTCGCGTAAGAGAAAGCTGCTCGAAAAGCAGAAGGAAGGCAAGAAGCGGATGCGTCAGTTCGGTACCGTCGAGGTGCCGCAGGAGGCTTTCACCGCTGTGCTCAAATATGACGACAACAAATAGGAGACGCGCCGGGCGGCGTGCAGAAAAGCTTGGGTAAACGAAGAGAAAAACAGGAGAAAAGCAGGTAGAATATGGAAAAATTAGGAATCTACGTACATATCCCCTTCTGCATCAGAAAATGTCCGTATTGCGATTTTTATTCGGAAGATCATTGGGACAACGCGCAAAAACATCGACTGGTCAAGGCAGTCTGCCGCGAGATCGACATTCTCTGCGGCTATTATCGCGCGCAGGGAAAGCGGCGTCTGAGCAGCATTTACTTCGGCGGCGGCACGCCAAGCCTGCTCACGCCGGAGGAATTCGCGGAGATTCTCGCGCACATCGATGCCGCGTTTAAGATCACCACGCGTACGGAGATCAGCATGGAATGCAATCCGGCGAGCGCGGACGTAAAGAAGCTGAAAAATTTTAAAAAAAACGGTCTGAACCGTCTCAGCATCGGGGTGCAGTCCTTCGATCGCGAAGTGCTGCGGACGCTGGGGCGCGTTCACAGTCCGGAGGAGGCGGTCACCTCCGTAGAAAAGGCCAGAAAAGCAGGCATCCGCAATATCAGCATCGATCTCATGTTTGGCATTCCGGGGCAGAGCTTTACGACTTGGATTCGTTCCGTCGAAAAAGCGATCAGCCTGAGTCCCAAACATCTTTCTTTGTACAGCCTGGAGTTCATGGAGAATACGCGGTTCGACCTCGCGCGCCGAGAGGGACGTCTGCGGGAAACCGAAGCGGAAACAGATCGTTTGATGTACGAGAGCGCGCTGCGGCTGCTCGCGGAGGCGGGGCTGCGGCAATATGAGATTTCCAATGTCGCGCTGGCGCGGCACCAGTGCAAGCATAATCTTGGTTACTGGGATTTGAGCCAATATCTGGGTTTTGGACCGTCGGCGCATTCCTTCATTGAAAATGTGCGCTTTTCGAATGTCAGCGATGTCAAGACTTATGTGGAGGCGATGGAACGTGATGCCGAGGGTGCGGGAGCCTTTCTCGGCACAACCAACGCGCTCGGCAGTCTGGCGGTCGATGAGTTTACCAAAAATGCGTATCGTGACAATGTCGCCGAATATATTTTCACCGGTCTGCGCAAGAACGCGGGCATCAGCTACAAGAGCTTTGAGGAACGTTTCGGCAAGCAGCTTTGGGACATTTACGGCAGCACGCGCGACGCTTATCTGGAATTTGTCCGGACGGGCTGCGCGGAGGAGGACGATGCGGGCATCCGCCTGACCCTCAAGGGTATGAACATTTCAAATCGAATTATGGCATTATTTGTATAGCGCGGACGCGCGGGGAGGAAAACAGAATGGAAAAATATATCATGGCATTGGATCAGGGAACGACGAGCTCCCGCTGTATTCTGTACGACCGCAAAGGCAATATGGTCAGTGTCGCGCAGAAGGAATTTACGCAGATCTATCCGCGGGCAGGGTGGGTCGAGCATGATGCGATGGAAATTTGGTCTACGCAGATGGGCGTGGCGCAGGAGGCGCTGCTTAAGATCAACGGCACACACGAAAACATTGAAGCCATCGGCATTACCAATCAGCGAGAGACGACGGTGGTTTGGGATAAAAAAACCGGCATTCCGATCAGCAAGGCGATTGTGTGGCAGTGCCGCCGTACCGCGGAGTACTGCGATGAGCTGAAAGCGGCCGGGTACAGCGATATGATTCGTGAGAAGACAGGACTTCTGATCGATGCCTATTTCAGCGGCACGAAGCTGCGCTGGATTCTCGAAAATATCCCGGGCGCCAGACAAAAGGCAGAAGCCGGCGAGCTCCTGTTCGGCACCATCGAGACTTGGCTGATTTGGAAGCTGACCGATGGCAAGGTGCATGTGACCGACTATTCCAACGCTTCCCGCACGATGATGTTCAATATCAATACGCTGCAGTGGGACGATGAAATCCTGCGGATTTTGGGGATTCCGAAGCACATGCTGCCGGAACCGAAGCCGTCCAGCTGCGTATACGGCATGTCCAGTGAAAATGTGTTCGGTGGACAGATTCCGATCAGCGGCGCGGCAGGCGATCAGCAGTCGGCATTGTTTGGGCAGACCTGCTTCCGCGAGGGAGAATGCAAAAATACTTACGGAACCGGCTGCTTCCTTTTGATGAACACCGGAGAAAAACCGGTATTTTCCAACAACGGTCTGGTCACCACGATCGCGTGGGGGCTGGATGGCAAGGTGAATTACGCGCTCGAAGGCTCCATTTTTGTGGCAGGCGCGGCCATCCAGTGGCTGCGCGATGAACTGGATCTGATCGAAAACTCACCGCAGTCTGAAGCGATGGCAGAAGCAGTGGCGGACGCAAACGGTGTCTACGTGGTGCCTGCCTTTGTGGGACTCGGCGCGCCGTATTGGGATCCATACGCGCGCGGCGCGGTGCTCGGTCTCACCCGCGGCGCGAATAAAAATCATCTGGTACGCGCGACCCTGGAATCCATGGCTTATCAGACCAAGGATTTGATTGACGCGATGACCGAGGACCTGGGTGGCAGCCTGACCGCACTCAAGGTTGACGGCGGCGCGTCCGCGAATAATTTTTTGATGCAGTTCCAGGCAGATGTGCTGGACTGTGAGGTCAAACGTCCGCAATGCATTGAAACAACCTCACTGGGTGCCGCTTATCTCGCGGGTCTGGCGACCGGCTATTGGGAAAGTAAGGAAGACGTTCTCGAAAATTGGCAGGTAGAGCGGAGCTTCACGCCGCGCATGGAGGAAGCGCAAAAGACGAAGCTGCTGCGCGGCTGGAAAAAAGCTGTGCGCTGTGTCAGAGGCTGGGCAAAGGACGAAGCCTAAGCGTGATTTTGGGAAACGGCGAGGTCGGGCCGGCGGCCGGCAAGTTCGAAAGCGCGGCGCGAGACAGGAATAAGGAAGGGGATTCATAAAATATGGGTGAAACAATCAAACAACGCGATTATATGTTCGACACTTTTCGAGGTCTTTTGATGTGGTCGATTCCGATCTCTCACTTTACGAGGGTCGCGGGTCATTTCAGTCAGGCCTCGCTGGGCGGCGTGGTTTATATTACCATTAACGTCTTTGTCATGCAGGCCTTTGTGTTCCTGTCCGGCTATTTTTCGAAGAAGCCGGACCGCTCAAAGGAAACCTCCTTCCACACTTTCATGTGGCCGTATCTTTTGGGAATTCCGTTCTTTTATTTTGTACGACAATACTTCTTCGGCAACGCGATCCTGCATTGGGATCTCCCGCCGTTCGCGCTCTGGTATCTGTGGGCGCTCTTCTTCTATCGCTACTTTACCAAGGAATGGATGAAAATTCCGTACATACTGGAACTGAGTATCGTGGTCTATCTTTTGGCAGGACAGGTTCCGTTCTTTTCGGATCGCTTCGGTCTGGGACGTGTGGTTTCCTACTTCCCGTTCTTCGTGATGGCATTTTACTGCACCGGTGATCAAATCAAAAAGCTGCAGTGCCTCAAAAAATGGCAGTGCTTGGTTTTGGGCGCGGTGCTGACGGGTATTTCTTGCTTGTTAGCCTTTTGCGTGCCGCAGCTGCCGGTCGGCTTTTATCTGCTCAAAAATCCGGCCTGTGAGCTTGGAATTACCTGGTATTGGGACATCATCGGCAGAGCTTTGATCCTTTTTCTGGCGTGGGGCTGGATCATTTTAATGCTGAATATTTTACCAAACAAGAAGAACTATCTGGCTTATGTGGGCATGAATACGATGCCGATCTACATTTTTCATCTGATTGTCCGATACGCGATCAAGTTCAACGGCATCGGGCTGGGCATAGTGCCTGTTAACAACTGGGTGGTATACTATGGCATGATTTTTGGATTGGCATCGCTTTGCGCAATCGTGTTTTCGACGAAGCCCGTCGTCAAGATTTATGATTTTGTCGTTGAGGGTACCTGGAAAATCTTTTGCCGGCTTTTGGCGCTCTGCGTCAATTTGCTCGCGCTGGTGCACATCCCGGTCACAGCGATCAAGGATTGGACACTCCGAACCATCAGCGGCGAGGATGAAAAAAGAAACGAAAAACAAATGGAAATGAAACAAAGATAAGGAGGTGACTAGTTTGAAACTTCCTTTTAGAACGAAGTTGTTTTACGGTATCGGAGGAACTTGCGACAACGCGATGTATATGTTGGCCGGTACATATTTGCTGTTGTTTTTGACGACGGTCGCGGGGATCAGTCCGGCAGTCGCGGGCGCGATCTGCGCGGCCGGTTCCGTTTGGGAGGCACTCTGCGCTCCGGTGGTAGGCTTCGAATCCGACCATGCGGTGACACGCTTCGGCAGACGCAAACCTTTTTTGCTCGGGGCGGCTTTTCCGGCAGCAATCATTACTACGCTCTTGTTTACGGCAATCCAGGCATCGCCGGGCGTGAAGGTTGTGTATTATTTGGTGATGGTGCTGCTGTACTGGACCTGCTTCTCGTCTTTTTTTGTGCCATACATGGCATGGGGTTCCGATTTAACCGATGACTACAACGAGAGAACGGTGCTGCGCTCATTTTCCTATATCTTTAACCAGGTCGGCATGTGCATCGGCATGGTACTGCCATCGATCCTCGTTGACTATTGCGTCAGCAGAGGCAGGTCACTCTCATTTTCGTGGACGCTTGTCGGTCTGATGGTCGGCGTGTGCGGCGCGGCGGCCCTGTTGATCTGCGCGTGGTCGATTAAGAATGATGACAAGAAGGATTTTGTCAAACCGCGCAAACAGCGCGAGAACATTCTGCATGCCTATGCAGCGATGTTTCGGGAGTATTGGCAGCTGATTCAAATGAAGCCTGTGCAGATTATCATCGGTGCCAGCCTTGCCTATCTGATCGCGAACATCACATTTTCTTCAGACCGCGTGTTCTTTATGACCTTCCACATGGGCATGGACGAGAAAGCAATCTCCGCGGTACTGATGCTGATCACGCTGGCCGGCGTGGCGACGGTTCCGTTCATCGCCAAACTGGGCGCGCGCTTCGATAAAAAGGATCTGTTCAAAACGGTTATGGCGGTCTGCGGAATTCTGATGATCGCGACCAAATTCATCGGCGTGGATTCCTATCCGATGCTGATTTTTGTATGTCTGCTGTACGCCGCGGCCAACGCAGCCTACTGGCAGCTGATGCCTTCGATGATCTACGATGTGTGTGAGGTGGAGGAGCTGCTCTCCGGTGTGAAACATTCCGGCGCGGTCATTTCTCTGCAGGCTTTGTCCGAATCACTTTCGATTGCCGTCGGTCTGCAAATGCTGGGTCTGGTGCTGGAGTTAGCAGGTTTTGACAGTGAGCTTGCGGTGCAGACGCCGCTTGCGCTGGAATGGGTCGAAAATGCTTTTGTCGTGATTCCGGGCGCTGCGATGGTCGTCGTGGCGCTTGTCATCCGCAAGTCGAATTTGACCAAGGAGGTCTTTGATCGTGTCAAAGAGGCGCTTGCGAAACGGCATGCGGGCGAAGAAGTGGATATTACAGAGTTTGAAGAGATTTTCGAATAAGGCGAAGTGCGGAGAAATCGAATGGAAAAGGGACAAATTGTAACAATAACAATAGAAGATATGAGCGCGGAAGGACAGGGCATCGGCAAGCTGTATGAGCTGGCGGCGCCGGACAAGGCAGAAAGCGGCAGGGCTGCGGCAGACGTGGGGCAGAAGGCGGAAACAGGCGCCAACGGAGCGGAAACAGCAAAGGCGGCAGGAGCGCTTCGCGGCGAAAGGAATGCGGAAACAGGCGCGGTCGATCGGGCAACAGGTATGGCACAAAACCGTGCAGAAGCAGTCCAAACTGGACGCGGCTTCGCGATTTTTGTTAAGGACGCGATTGTCGGCGATCGTGTACGCGTCGAATTGACCAAAGTGAAGAAGCACTACGCGTTCGGACGCGTGACGGAAATTCTGGAAGCGTCTCCGGAACGCATCGAGCCTTTTTGCCCGTATCAGGGGGCTTGCGGCGGCTGCGCTTACGGAACGCTGCATTATGACGCGCAGCTTGCCCTCAAGGAAAAACAGGTGCGCGATAAGCTGACACGTCTTGGCGGTCTGTCCGCGCCAAAAGTCATGCCGATTTTGGGAATGGGTGATACAGATCCGGAGGAAACTCCGTTTCGCTATCGAAACAAGGCGAGCATGCCGGTCAGCACCGGAGGACTGCTGACAAAAAAAGGCGGCATCCAGCAGCCGATACACGAACCGCGTGTCGGATTTTATCGTGCCGGAACGCATGAAGTTGTGGATTGCGAGGATTGCTGGCTGCAATCGGAGCCTGCCATGGCAGCAGCGAACGCTCTGCGGCGTTTCATGGAAGAAGACCATATTACCTCCTATGATCCGCGCTGGGCAAAAGGGCTGATGCGCCACTTGATCGTCCGTACCGCGGCAGGAACCGGCGAGGTAATGGTAATCCTGGTGATCAACGGCAAAGCGATCCCGAACGCGCCGAAACTGATCCGCATGCTGGATGATGCCATCAGCGCGATTCCGGTTTATGAAACCGGTGCACTTGCCGGTGTGGAGTTTAATCTCGAAAGCGTCGTTGTAAATATCAATTCGTCCAAAACGCTCGAAGGACAGATTCTTGGGGAAGAATGTATTACGATTGCGGGCAAACCGACTATTATGGAAGAGGTTGGGGGGCTTTCTTTTGAAATTTCACCGCTCTCGTTTTATCAGGTCAATCGCGCGCAAATGCTGCGGCTATATGACAAGGTCCTCGAATACGCGGCGCTTCAAGGAGATGAAACGGTACTGGATTTATATTGCGGCGTCGGCACGATCGGGCTGTTCGCGGCAGCGGAGATGAACCGCAAAGCCGCCGCACCGAACCACACAGCCATCCGGAACACCGAGGAAGCCTCCTCGAAGCAAGAGAAGACAGAAGCAGCTGCTTTTAACCGCGCAGCCATCCAGAACACCGAGGAAACCTTGGCAAGCCACGAAACAACAGAATCTGCCGCGCCGAATCGAAAAAAAGCAGGACGCGTGATCGGTATCGAGTCCATCAAAGGCGCGGTTCTTGACGCGAACCGCAACGCGGTCATCAATGGCATCGTAAATGCGCGATATGTCTGCGGCAAGGCGGAGGAAGAGCTGCCAAAGATGGTTCGCACCAAAGCGCAGGAGGAAGATGCCGCGCGCAAAGCGGCGAAGCAGTATGGCGAAGCAGCCGCGAAGAAAGAGCTTCTAAAGGATGAGTCCCTGCGCATTACAGGCGCGGATGTCGTCATCCTCGACCCACCGCGCGCCGGCTGCGAGCAGGCGCTGCTGGAGGCAGTCGTGCAGGCAGCCCCGGACCGTATCGTTTACGTCTCCTGTGACCCTGCGACCCTCGCCCGCGATATCAAGTGGCTCGGTGAGCACGGCTACGAATTCCGCGAAGCCACCCCATGCGATATGTTCCCTTGGACCGGGCATGTGGAGACGGTTTGTTTGCTGTCAAGAAAATAAAATCAAGTGCTAGAAAGCAGCGTATTTTCGGGCTTTTTCGGAGGTTTGGATGAAGCCAGACTTCTGAAAAAGCTCGGTTTTCTTATATGGAAACATATCTACTTTGTAGCTCAACCGGAGAAAAAGTCGATGACCGAAAAAATGCGGTAGGGTTTAGGCTGTGGATTAGATGTCATAGGTTGTGGCACTGGGATTGTTGTCAGAAACGACCGCACTTCAAGCCACTCGATACTAAGAGGCAGACTTGGCAGTGGAATAGATAGCATTGAAAGAGAGAGTTGAAATGTTCAAAGATATTTGCATTAACAGTAAATCTTGCGAACTCATGAAATCTGTGAATAAACCTAAATATGGAAGTAGGACTATATTGACAGATTCATGTTGGGAATATGTGGCGTTGTTTTTAAAGCGTCAATCAATGGCTGGAGCTAGTGATGCCTCATTTTATTGGGAACAGGCGCATAGTTTCTATTTAGCGTCACAGGAACTTCCAGATAACGCACGACCACTAACATCATATTATTGTATTTTAAACGCAGCTAAGGCTTTATTGCGATATAAAGGTGTTGATGATAGCAAATTAAAAAACCATGGAATATCGTCTGTTAGAGATGATACTAATAAGACAAATATAAAAGAGGCGTGTACATCGATAAAAGGTGCTGGAGTTTTACCTGAGTTGTCAAGATATTACGGTCATAATATAGTTACAGGTCATTACACAATGGCGGAATTACTTTATAATATTCCATGTGTTCATAGAGCATATTGCATTACTTTTTCCAAACCGGAGATTTTCATTCCTATCAGCAAACCTGTGTTCGTAAAAAAAGACAACTCTAAGGAAGCATGGATTAAATTCGAAGTTTCTGGAAGGTATGCAAATGCTAAGGCTCTTAAGAATTTGCCATCGAAGTTTGAAAGAGACCTAGGCGTTGATGATAAATATGTTATTAGAATGAAAAAAAGATTTAATTGGGATATTCACAAGCCAATTGAGGAGCGTAAAAAAGCACTAAACAAATATCACGAAAAGACTAGAGGTTATCTTTTTTACATATTTGGTGAGGCAAAATTATGGTACATAAAGAAAGAAGTTTCGGGTAATGATAACTTAGCAAATATGCCGTCAACAGTATTGATTTTTGCTGTGTTTCATTGGATAAGTGAATTGGTCAGATATAACCCGAAATTATTTAGTAAATACATGAAATCAAAACAGAACTGGCTGTTACATGAATTCATTAATAATGCATTAGACCAATTTGTAGATGAGGTAGGATGTGAAATAACAGGTGAAGATATTATGTGTACCGGATACAGAAAATGACATAAATAACTCACAAAACCCTCTCGGTTATTATAGCCGAGAGGGTTTTGTGGTATAACGGGCATGCCGTTCGTCTGTGGTGAAAGTCCACAAGGGGCGCAGTTGCCAGCGA